>NZ_JBEZMM010000019.1:0-131942 GCF_040652715.1 Streptomyces sp. NPDC048196
GGGACGGGCCGGAGGGGCCGGTTGTGTGGACGTAAAGCGTCAGCAGTCCACACAACCGGCCCCGGAGGCCCGTCACCGCACCCGACACCACCCAGCCCGCCGCAGGCGCAACGGCGAGACCACCCGCGGCGGGACGGCCAGCTACGTGCGGGGGCGCCGCAAAGCGCGCAACGGCGAGAAGCCCCGCGGCGGATCAGACAGCTACGTGCGGGGCGCCGCGAAGCGCAACGGCGAGACGCCCCGCGGCGGATCAGACAGCTACGTGCGGGGCGCCGCAAAGCGCCACCGGTAACGACCACGGCGCTGCAGCCGAGTACGTGGGAGTCAGTCACAACGGGCAATGAGGAGCGCCACGTCGTCCGGGTCCTCCGGGCGTCGTAGTTCGCGGAGGAGACGGTCGCAGGTTTCTTCCAGGGAGCGGTCGGGTGCGTCCAGCAGGTACAGGAGGGTCTCCAGACGTTCGTCGAGGGAGTGGTGGCGGGTCTCGACCAGGCCGTCGGTGTACAGGACGAGCTGGTCGCCGGGGGCGAGGTGCACCGTGGTGGTTTCGAACGGGACGCCGCCGACGCCGAGCGGGGTGCCGGTGGGCAGGTCGAGGAAGGCGGGGTGCCGGCCGCGGCGGACGAGGACGGGCGGGAGATGGCCGGCGGTGGCCAGGTGGCAGGCGGCGCGGTGCGGGTCGTAGATCGCGTAGACGCAGGTGGCGATGTAGTGCTCCAGCGCCGAGGTGATCTTGTCGAGGTGGGTCAGGACCTGCGCCGGATCCAGATCGAGGTCGGCGAAGGCGCTCGTGGCGGTGCGCAGCCGGCCCATGGTCGCGGCGGCGTCGATGCCGCTGCCCATGACGTCGCCCACGACGAGCGCGGTCCGGTCGCCTTCCAGCGGCAGGACGTCGTACCAGTCGCCGCCGATCTCGTACGTGGCCTGTGCGGGCCGGTACCGGGAGGCGATCTGCAGGCCGGGGAGCTGCGGCGGGTGGTCCGGGAGCAGGCTGCGCTGGAGGGTCTCCGCGGCGTTGCGCACGCTCTGGTGCGAGCGGGCGTTGTCGATGCACACCGCGGCGCGGGCGGCCAGTTCACCGGCGAGCGCGAGGTCGTCCTCGTCGAACGGCTGCGGGGTGCGGGCCCGGGACATGCCCAGGAAGCCGAGGATCTGGCCCCGGGCGGTGAGCGGGGCCAGCAGGTAGGAGTGCACCCCGGCGCGGGCCAGCCGGGCGGCGGAGGGGGCGTCGCGGGCGATGCGCGCGAGGTCCCGCTCGTCGGTCCGGGGCACCAGGATGGGGCGGCCGGTGCGGACGCACTGGGTGGCCAGGCGGTCGGGGGCGTAGGCGACGGTCTGGCCGGGGGGATCGGCGGCCTGGACGGCCTCGGTGGGGTAGGCGGCCTTGACCGCTAGGGCGCGGAAGAGCGCGGGCCCGTCGGCGGCGTCGTGGCGGTGCTCGTCCAGGACGGAGTCGAGTACGTCGACGGTGGCGACGTCGGCCAGTTCGGGGACGGTGACCTCGGCCAGTTCGCGGGCGGTCTGCCGGACCTCCAGGGTGGTGCCGATACGGGCGGTGCCGTCGGCGATCAGGGCCAGCCGGCGCCGGGCCTCGGTCGCCTCCATGGCGGCCTGGTAGCGGTCGGTGACGTCGACCACGAGGTCGGCCACTCCCAGCACCCGGCCCTGGGGATCGTCCAGCCGGTACAGCGAGATGGACCAGGCGTGCAGCCGGCCGGGGTCGGCGGGGGTGTGGCCGACGATGGTGGTCTGGTCGACCATGGGGGTGCCGGTCGCCAGGACCTGCCGCATCGCGGTCTCCGGCACCTCGAACTTCGGGGCGGTCATGATCTCCCGGTAGTGCCGGCCCAGGTGCTCCTCGGCGGGCACGCCGTGCATCCGCTCCAGGGCCGGGTTCACGGCCACGTACCGCAGTTCGGTGTCGAGGATCGCCAGCCCGATGGGGGACTGGGAGATCAGCCGGGTGGACAGCGCGACGTCCCGCTCCAGCTCGCGCAGGGTCGGTGAGTCGGTGGCGAGGCCGAGGGCGTAGAAGTCGCCGCGGTCGTCCAGCAGCCGCATGTTGCGCAGCTCCACCATGCGTGCGGTGCCGTCCTTGTGCCGGACCGGGAAGGTGCCGCCCCAGCTCCCGCCGGTCTCCATGACCTCGGCGAACTTCTTCAGCACCAGGTCCCAGTGCTCCTCGTGCACGAGCAGTGGCGCAGCGTATTTGCCGAGCGCCTCCTCGGCGGTGTAGCCGTAGAGGTCCTCGGCCTGCGGGCTCCACAGCGCGATCCGGCCGTCCGCGTCCACGAGCACGGCGGCCACGCCGAGGAGGTCCATCAGCCCGCTCGGCGGGGACCACCGTCCCTCCGGCAGACCGGCCTCGGGCCCGTCGCCGGCCGGCGGGGTCCCGGGGTCTTCGGCTGCGCTCACCCGGGCACTCCTTCCACTGCCCCGGCTTCCATCGTGCCCCCGTCCCCGCGGATGCGCCGACCGGGGAAGCGGCCGGTCCGCACGACGGGTCTGCGCGTGCGGTGAAGTCCCGTTTCTCCGCGTCCTGTTCGTGACGGATTGCGGTGGCTACTAGCACGTAATGATCATCGAAGCAACCTCTCCTTTTCGCGTCGTGGCTGGTTATGATCGGCAACCCCCACGGCCTCACGATCACGGACCGGCGCCTTCCGTTTCCCCCACGCGGAGCGGCCGGACCGCTGATGGTCTTCTGTTCCCTGTCTCCGCCCCCGAGGACCGATGACTCCCACAGACCCTGAGGGCCCACCGCCCGAAGGCCAGCGAAAGCAAGCAAGAAGCCGCCGGCGGGGTGTGGTCCGGCTGCGCACCCTCCTCATCTGGCTGGCGGTGGTGCCCACCGTCGCGATGGGCGCCCAAGTCTTCGTCTCCGCCGACCGGCTGCTGCAGCAGTCCGCGAACCTGCGCGCCGACGTGGCCGACGGTGAGCGGATCGGCCGGCCGCTGTACGACCTCATGGCCCAGATGCAGGCCGAGCGCAGCATGACGGCGGCGCGATGGGCCGGCTCGCCGGTTGCGCGCACCGCCCTGACACGTCAGCGCGCCGCCACCGACCGCGCCGTCGCCGCGTTCCAGCGGGCGGCCGGTGTCCGGGACGCCCGGGACGACGACCAGGTCGACCACTACGTCCGTGAGGTGCAGAAACAGCTCGGGGAGCTGGACGCCTACCGCGAGCGCACGGATGCCCGTTCCGGCAGCGCGGACCGGACCACCGGCTACTACAGCGACGCGATCGGCCGGATGATCCGCGTCTACCAAGAGTTCAGCAACATGGACGACGCCGAGCTCACGCAGGAAAGCCGGCCGGTGGTCGCCCTGTTCGCGGCCTCCGAGGTGCTCGCCCGCGAGGACACCCTCTTCGCGGCCGCCGGGCCGGCCCGGCGGCTGAACGGTGCCAGGTTCGGCGAACTCACCAACTCCATCGGCGCCCACCGCTTCCTCTACGGCACGTCGATCGTGCCCTATCTGCCGGAGGACGGCCGGAAGGCCTATGCCCGGATCGCCGCCTCGGACGCGTGGAAGTCCATGTCCCGCATCGAGGACGCGGCCCTCGCCGACCACCACGACATCCCGAACGGCGTCGCCCTGCCCCGCGCCGTCGGCGACTGGCCGGCCGCGTACGGCAAGCTCGTCCCGCAGCTGACCGCCCTCAACTCCGCGCGGGTGCAAGCGGTGATCGAGCGCGCCGACGCCACGGCCGACGCGCTGGAGGCCGAGGTCTGGTGGATGGTCGCGGGCAGCACCGCCGGCCTGCTGCTGGTCGTGGCCGTCGTCGTCTTCACCACCCGCACCGTGCTGCGCCGCATGGCCATGCTGCACGAACGCACCGTCACCGTCGCCGAGCACACCCTCCCGGACATCGTCGACCGGCTGCAGCGCGGCCGGCCCGTCGATGCCGCCGCACTGCCCGGACCCGGCCGGGAACGGGACGAAGTCGGCCGCATCAGCGACGCGTTCGCCCGGGCCGTGACGGTGTCCGTCGAGGGCTACCGGCAGCTCGCCGACGAGCGGCACGGTTTCGGCCTGTTCGCCGCGGGCATCGCCGCCCGCACCGGAAACCTGGTCAGCCGTCAGCTGAGCCTGACCGAGGACCTCCAGGACACCTTCGGGCACGACGAGGCGCTGCTGGCCCAGCTGATGAAGTCCGACCAGCTGACGGTGGGTATGCGGCGGCAGATCGAGAACCTGCTGATCCTCGCCGGCGGTGAGATCACCGACCCGCACACCGAGCCCATGCGCGTCGCCGACGTGCTCCGGGAGGCCGCCGCGGAGGTCGAGGACTTCCGTCGGATCGACCGGGTCGCGCTCGACGAGATCAGCGTGGAGGCCCGGTCGATCAGCGCGATCAGCCACCTCCTCGCCGAGCTGCTGGACAACGCGACGCGGTTCTCCCCGCCGGCGTCGAAGGTCGCCATCCGGGCCGAACTCGTCACGGACGGACTGTCCGTGGAGATCGAGGACCGCGGCCCGCGCGTCGCCGCCGAGCGCTACGAGGAGATGAACGCCCGGCTGCACGCCGCCCCGCCGTACGCCGTCCTCGCCGAGAACGCCCACCGGCTCGGCCTCTTCGTGGTCGGCCACCTCGCCGACCAGCTGCAGGCCCGGGTCACCCTGCGCCGCTCCGCGTTCGGCGGGACGGCGGCCATCGTGATCATCCCCCAGGACCACCTGGTCCGCACCGAGGCGCCGGCCCCCGCCGCCGCGGCACCGCGTGCCCCCGCGTCGGAACGGCCGTCCCCGCGCACCCCCGCGCCGCCACGACAGCGGGAGCGCAAGCCCGAACTCGTCCTCCACGCAAGCCCCGTGGCACCGGCCGAACCCGCCGGACCGGCGCCCGCCGGGGCCGGGCTGCCGCGCCGTGGGCCCGCCGAAGCCCGGGCGACGGTCCGGCCGCCGGCCCGGGACGGCTCCGCCCCGCCGCCGCTGCCGGAACGTGTGCCCCAGACGCACATGGCCCGACAGCTCCGCGAGCCCCGCACCGTGGAGCCGGCCGGCCAGGACACCGCGACCCCCGAAGAGGTGGCCGACGCCTGGGCGGACTACGAGCAGGGCACCGAAACAGTGGAAATCGAGCTCCGACAGGACCAGCCATGACGACGAACGACATGATCTACAGCATTCTGGACAACAACCTCAGCCGGATCGCCGGCATCGAAGGTGCCGTGCTGCTGTCCAACGACGGGATCCGGCTCAGCGCCTACCTGCTGGAACGGGACCAGGCCGAACGGATAGCCGCGGCCTCCTCCGGCATCGCGGCCACGATGAAGGCCATCTCCCGGGAGGTCGGCGGCGGCCGGGTGATCCGGCAGCTGGTGGAGATGGACGACCGCTACCTCTGTCTCGTCGGCTGCGGCGAGGGCAGCACGCTGATCGTCGTCACCTCGCGCAAGGCCCGCCTCGGCGAGCTGGGCGGTGAGGTCGTACGGGCCTCGCAGGCGCTCGGGGAGTGGCTCGGCACCCCGGAGCGCACCGCGGCCCCCGAGCCGTCATGACGGCCGGCCCGCAGCCGGCCCGGCGGCGGCGCACGCGGCTGTACGCCCTCACCGACGGGCGGACCACCGCACCGCGCACCGTCCTGACCATGGACACCCTGATCACGGCGACGGTCGCGGCGGACACCGACGGCAGCCTGCCCACCGAATGGCAGGCCATCCTCGCCATGTGCCGGCCGCCCAACGGGCGGGCCGTCGCCGAGATCGCCGCGCGCATGCACATGCGCCTCACGCCCATGGCGGTCCTCCTCAGCGAGCTGGCGGACCGCGGTCTGATCCATCACCGGCCGCCGCTGGCAGCGTCCGAAACGTCCAATGTCCATCTGCTCAGGAAAATCAGGGACAACCTTGCCCGGATATGACACAGCCGCCCTGGAAGAGTCACCCGTCAAGATCCTCATCGCCGGTGGATTCGGGGTCGGCAAGACGACGCTGGTCGAGGCGATCTCCGAGATCGAGCCGCTGCGCACCGAGGAGCGGCTGACCGCCGCGGGCGTCGGCGTCGACGACCTCCAGGGCATCGAGGACAAGTCGGCGACCACCGTCGCGATGGACTTCGGCCGGATCACCCTCAGCGACGCCGGAGTGGTCCTCTACCTCTTCGGCACACCGGGCCAGGAGCGTTTCTGGTTCATGTGGGACGACCTGTTGGCAGGCGCGCTCGGGGCGATCGTCCTGGTCGACACCCGGCGGCTGGACCGCAGCTTCCCGGCCGTCGACTTCTTCGAGAACCGCGGACTGCCGTTCGTCGTCGGCGCCAACTGCTTCGACGGCGAGCAGCCGTACACCGCCGAGCAGATCAGGGCGGCCCTGCACCTCAAGGACCCGGACACGCCCCTGCTGATGCTCGACGCCCGCTCCCACGAGGACGTCCGCGGCGCCCTGCTGTCGCTGCTGGACGTGCTCATCGCCGAGGCGGAACCGGCCCCGTCGGTCTGACGTCACCCGCGGTGCCGGGGCGGCCGGCCGTGATCCGGCCGCCCCCGCGCCGCCCGGCCGCCCCGCCACCACCCGCAGGCCACCGGGGCGACCCGGCTCCGATCACCTAGACTCGCCGGATGGCGAAGTACTTCGATGTCCACCCGGAAAACCCCCAGCGGCGCACCCTCACCACCGTCGCCGACAGCATCCGCTCCGGCGCGCTCGTCGCGTATCCGACGGACTCCTGCTACGCGCTGGGCTGCCAGCTGGGCAGTCGGGACGGCATGAGCCGGATCCGGTCGATCCGGAATCTCGACGAGCGCCACCACTTCACCCTGCTGTGCCAGAACTTCGCGCAGCTGGGGCAGTTCGTGCACGTCGACAACGACGTCTTCCGCGCCATCAAGGCCGCGACGCCCGGGAGTTACACCTTCATCCTCCCCGCGACGCGGGAGGTCCCGCGGCAGCTGCAGCACCCGAAGAAGAAGACCGTCGGCGTCCGGATCCCCGACCACCTCGTCGCCCAGGCCCTCCTCGCCGAACTCGGCGAACCGCTGCTCTCCAGCACCCTGCTGCTGCCCGACGAGGACGAGCCGATGACACAGGGCTGGGAGATCAAGGAACGACTCGACCACGTGGTGGACGCCGTGCTCGACTCCGGGGACTGCGGCACCGAACCGACCACGGTCATCGACTTCTCCGGCGGCGAACCCGAGATCGTACGCCGTGGCGCGGGCGACACCGCGCGGTTCGAGTAGCCGCCCGACGGGTGCCGCACTCCGTTCGGCGCGCGGACCGCACGCCGCGCGCCTAGCGTGAAAGTCGGAAGGAGTGAGGCACACCATGAGCGATTTCCCGGAAGGCGCCCCCTGCTGGGCGGACGCCATGTTCAACGACGTCGAAGGCGCCAAGAGTTTCTACGGCGAGGTGCTCGGCTGGACCTTCGGCGAGGCGGCGAGCGAATTCGGCAATTACACCCAGGCGTATTCCGGCGGCAAGGCCGTCGCCGCCGTCGTCCCGCCGATGCCCGGCGGCGACGAGGTACCCTCCGCGTGGTGTCTGTATTTCGCGTCCCACGACGTGGCGAAGACCGCGGAAAAGATCAAGGGCGCCGGCGGCACGCTCCTCATGGAGCCCATGCAGGTCGGATCGTTCGGCTCGATGGCACTCGCCAGGGAGCCCAGCGGTGCCGTCCTCGGGGTCTGGCAGGCCGGTGAACACCACGGGTTCGAGAAGGTGGCCGAACCCGGCGCGTACTGCTGGGCCGAGGTGTTCACCCGCGTCCCGGAAAAGGCCGACGCCTTCCTCCAGGCGGTGTTCCCGTATTCCGCGAAGAAGATCGAGGCGGGTGACGACCCCGAGGCCCAGGGCATGGACTTCAAGGTCTTCAGCCTCGGCGACTCCGGAAATCCGGTGCTCGGCCGGATGAAAATGGGGGACGAATTCCCGGCCGAGATCCCCTCCTACATCCAGGTGTATTTCACCGTCGCGAACTGCGACGACGCCGTCGCCGCGGCGAAGAAGCTCGGCGGCCGGCTGCACTTCGGCCCCATGGACAGCCCCTTCGGCCGCTTCGCCGCCCTCACCGACCCCCAGGGCGCGGCCTTCGCCGTCATCGACACGACCACGACGGCCGGCGAGATGCCCCGGATGAGCGACGCCTAGCGGACACCCCCGCAGGCCGTACACCCCGCCGGCCGAACATCCCGCCGGAGACGGACACCCCGTCAGTCCCGCCGGGCCCCCGGCCCGGTCGGCCCCTCGGCCCCCGCTGTCCCCTCGACCCCTTCGTCCCGTCGGTCCGACATTGGCCGGTTTCCCGGTGTGGGAGACCGGCCGATCCGGCTTGGGTGGGGGATCCACCACGGCGTTGGGGAGGGGACGGGACGGTGCACGTGTACGACTACATCATCGTGGGTGCCGGGTCGGCGGGGTGCGTACTGGCAGCCCGGCTCAGCGAGGACGAGGACGTCCGGGTCCTGCTCGTCGAGGCCGGGCCGCCGGACGACGCCCGGGAGATCCACGTACCGGCCGCGCTGGCCAAGCTGTTCCAGACGAAGTACGACTGGCGTTACCTCAGCGACTGCGAACCGGGGCTGGACGGCCGCCGCCGGGTCCTCCCCAGGGGCCGCATGCTCGGCGGTTCCTCGTCGATGAACGCCATGATCTACATCCGGGGCAACCGGCGCGACTACGACGCCTGGGCAGCCGCCGGCGCCGAACAATGGGGCTGGGACGACGTCCTCCCGTACTTCCTGCGCGCCGAGGACTTCCAGGGGCCGCCCTCCCCCTGGCACGGCACCGGAGGGCCGCTCACGGTCAGCGAGGGCCGCTCCCGGCACCCCCTGATGGCCGCCTACGTGGCGGCGGCGCAGGAGGCCGGCCATCCGCTCACCGCCGACTTCAACGGCCCCGAACAGGACGGCGTCGGCCACTACCACCTCACCCAACGCGACGGCCTGCGCTGCAGCACCGCCGTCGGCTATCTGCGGCCCGCCCTCGCCCGGCCGAACCTCGACGTGCTCACCGGAGCCCAGTGCACCCGCGTGCTGTTCGACGGTGACCGCGCGACCGGCGTCGAGCTGGACCGCGGCGGGGAGCTGCTGCGGCGGCGGGCGGAGTGCGAAGTGGTGCTCTGCGCGGGCGCCTACAACTCCCCGCAGTTGCTGATGCTGTCCGGGATCGGACCGGCCGGGGAACTGGCGGCCCACGGCATCACCGCCCGCGTCGACCTCCCGGTGGGGGAGAACCTCCAGGACCACCCGCACGTCGGCCTCACCTTCCTGACCGACACCCCGTCCCTGCTCGCCGCCGAAAACCCGGACGCGGTACGGCAGTTGGAGAACGACGGGACCGGTCCGCTCACCTCCAACGTCGGCGAGGCCGGCGGTTTCCACCGCACCCTCGACGGCCTCGAAGCCCCCGACATCCAGGTGCACGCCGCCCCGGTGATGTTCCACGAGGAGGGCCTCGGCGCGGTCACCGACCACGCGTTCATGGTGGGCGCGGCCCTGCTCACCCCCACCAGCCGGGGCAAGGTCTCGCTGCGCTCCGCGCTCCCCAGCGCACAGCCGCGCATCCTGCACAACTACCTGGCCACCGACGAGGACCGGGACACCATGGTCCGGGCGGTCAGGCTGCTGCTGGACATCGCCGACCGGCCCAGTCTGCGCAAGCACCGCAGGGCCGACTTCCGCCACCCCGCCTCGTTGACGGACGCGGGCCTGCTGGACTTCGTCCGGCGCGAACTGCACACCCTGTACCACCCGGCGGGCAGCTGCGCCATCGGTCCCGTCGTCGACCCGCGCCTCAGGGTGCACGGGGTGCGCGGGCTGCGGGTGGTGGACGCGTCCGTGATGCCCACCGTCGTACGGGGCAACACCAACGCCCCCACGATCATGATCGCCGAAAAGGCGGCGGACCTGATCCGCGACCTCCCGGCGCCGGCCTGAGCCTGTCGGCCGGAAAACCGCAGGCCTTTCGCCCGCCGTCACCTTCTGTGAATTGACGGCGGGTGAAACAGGCCGGGTGGCGGCCGGAAGGGTGAATTCGTGCACTCATTGTGACGCCTCGGGAGCGCGGTCTTCAATGAGGTGTTCCTACGGTTGAGTCATCGGTGGGCAGGTATGGCCCCACCCGAACGAAGGCTCTTCCATGGACAGTCAGATCGTACAAATAAAAATTCACCCGGCCATCGGCATAGCCCGGGTGGGCAACAGCGACCAGCAGCCCTTCATCGGCCCGGAATCACCGGATCAGCCGGCCCTTCCGGCCGGCTCGTACAAGGACGGCTCGGGCAAGGTCGTCCGGCAGGCCGCCCGGTTCCGCATCTACGGCTACAACGAGAAGGGGGAGGTCGTCAAGGAGCTCAAACAGGGCCAGGACGGCGTGACGGAAATCAAATGGTCGGTACACCTCGCGAACAAGAAGGCCGCCTGGTACCAGTTCCACATTCCGCTCGACATTCCCGAAGCCGCCGCCCTGCCGGACGCCCAGCGGCGCCGGCGCAATTTCGACGTCAAGGGCGCGGACCGGAAGAAACTCGTCATCGACCCCGGCCGCAAGGAAATCCGCGCCTCCGCGCAGGAGACCGCCACTTTCGACGGCAAGATCATGGACAAGCCGGTTTCCCTGGGGTCCATCTCCACCCAGCAGGACGGTCGCCTCCTGGTCGTCGGAGGCGTCGGCAGGTCGGCCTCCTTCGCCACCCCCGAGAAGCCCATCTCCGGCGTCGCCAACAACGACACCTGGTACGACGACGTCTCCGACGGCCCGGTCACGGCGGAGGTCACCTTCAACGGCGTCACCAAGACCGCCACCCCGAGCTGGGTCGTGGTCGCGCCGCCGCACTACGCCCCCGGCGTGAAGACCGTCCGCACCCTCTACGACCTGCTCCACGACGTGTTCGTCACCGAACAGACGCTGGACATCGTGCAGCAGGTCTCGTACCCGGACCACATCGAGCCGATCCTGCGCCGTTTCTGCGAACTGCAGTGGGTCAACCACGGCTTCGCCACCCAGTTCGGTTGGCAGGGTCCGTACGACTTCCTCGACCCGGTGCTGCGCAAGCGGCTCGCCGACCCCGGCAGGTCCAGCGAGGAACTCCGCCGCCAGGTCTACGTCCACATGCGCGACTACGAGCGGGACGGCACCTCGCCGCTGCCCTGGCCGTGGCTCTACGGCGACGCCATGTCCAGCGGCAAGGCCACCTCCGTCCGCCAGCACATCACGCTCTCCGCCGAGCAGGACCGGATGCTGGCCCTGTGGTCCGAGGGACACTTCACCTCCGGCCCGCCCCGCACCGGCTACCCGGACGTCGACGAGGCCCCCGCCACCGAACAGCCGACCCTGCTGGACCGGGGCGCGCTGGAGAACTGCGCCGCCGACGCGTTCCACCCGGGCTGCGAGGTCACCTGGCCGGTGCGCCACAAGACCATGTACTCCGAGCCCTTCCGCATCCTCCACCGCACACCGGAGAACCCCGAACGCGACTACGGGGACGTGCTCACCGACCAGGACGTCCGCAGCAAGAACGGGCCGCTGTACGCCCAGGGGCCGGGCGACCTCACCCGCTGGATGGCCGCCCCCTGGCAGTGCGACACCGCCAGCTGCCGCTCCGGCTACCAGGTGCGGTCCGGGCTCGGCCCCCGCTACAGCCCCTACCTGCCCACCTTCTGGCCCGCCCAGATGCCCAACCACGTGCTCAAGAAGTCCGACTTCACCACCGTCAACACCAAGCCGACCGGCGGTGACGACAGCGCCCGGGAGAAGGCCTTCGAGAACCG
The DNA here is from genome assembly GCF_040652715.1 of Streptomyces sp. NPDC048196. Classification (NCBI taxonomy): domain Bacteria; kingdom Bacillati; phylum Actinomycetota; class Actinomycetes; order Kitasatosporales; family Streptomycetaceae; genus Streptomyces; species Streptomyces sp. NPDC048196. Next base: position 11,711 of record NZ_JBEZMM010000019.1, read on the forward strand.
GGCGGTCTGGCTGCGCGGCCTGAAGGGCACCGACTTCGACAAGCAGCGGCGGCAGATGATCGACGACTGGTACAAGTTCGGCATCGTCGAGACCCACGAATACACCGTCGGGGACGGCAAGTTCCCCCGCTACGTCCAGGTGGAGTCCGAGCCCGGGTATCCGCAGGCCCCCGACCACGCCAACCTCGTCAACATCCAGGTGCCCGAGGCGGGCGCGCCCCAGCTGGCCGGCGCGGCCGACGCCTGGACCGGCGAGGTCTCCGCCGCGGACGTCTCCGCCATGCTCGTGCAGCAAGCGGTCCAGGAGGTCAAAGAGGCCACCGGACACGACGAGACGGCGATCGCCGCCGGCTACCTGGAGAAGCTCGACCCCCTGCACGGCTCCCCGTGAGCCCGGCGCCCGCCTACGACGTCGTGGTGGCGGGCGGCGGTCCGGCAGGCTGCGCCGCCGCGCTCGCCCTCGTACGGGCCGGGCGCACGGTCCTGCTGGCCGACGCCGGCACCGGGCCGCCCAAGGCCGGTGAGGCGCTGGTCCCGGTGGCGCGGCTGCTCCTCGCCGACCTCGGCGTCGACCGGTCCGTCCTGGGCGCCGGCCATCTGCCCTGCCACGGCAACCTGTCCGCCTGGGGCTCGGCCGAACTGCACGCCGTGGACTTCCTCCACGACCCGTACGGGCACGGCTGGCACCTCGACCGTGGGCTGTTCGACCGGCGGTTGCGTGCCGCCGCCCGCGCAGCCGGCGCCGACCTCGCCGAGCGCACCGCCGTACGGCGCCCCGCCCGGCAACCGGACGGCACCTGGCACCTCGCCCTGCGCGACCGCTCCCGCGGGGACGCGGAACGCACGGTCCGCTGCCGCTGGGTGGTGGACGCCACCGGGCGGGGTGCGGCGATCGCCGTCCGCGCCGGCGCCCGGCGGCGGACCGGGGACCGGCTGACCGCGCTCCACCTGACCCTGGACCCGGCCGCCCAGCACACCGCCGACGGCCGTTCCCTGGTCGAGTCCGACCAGGACGGCTGGTGGTACACGGCCCTGCTGCCCTCCCGGCGCCGGCTGGTCGCCTACTTCACCGATCCCGATCTGCCCGTCGCCGGCGGGCGTGGCGCCGAGCGGTTCCGGGACCGGCTGCTGGCCACCCGGCACGTCGTCGGCCGGGCCCGCCCGCACGGCCTCACCCACCTCCCGCCACCCCGGCGGGCCGCCGCGCACACCGCCCATCTGGACCGGGTGCACGGCGACGGCTGGACGGCCGCCGGCGACGCGGCGGCCGCCTTCGACCCGCTCAGCTCCCAGGGCATCCTGACCGCCCTCTACACCGGGCTGAGCGCAGGCCGGGCGGTCGACGCCCGGCTCCACGGCGACCGGACGGCACTGGCCGGCTACGCGGCGCAGGTCGCCACGGCCCGTACGGCCTACCGGCACGACCACCGCGTCGTGCACGCCCGGGAAACCCGCTGGCCCGAGCGCCCCTTCTGGGCCCGACGGCAGCACCATCCCCCTCCGGACGCCCGCACCCTCCCGAACACCCCCCACACGAAAGGCACGACCACACCATGAGCACCAGCCCCGAAGCCGGCCACGCCGGACACGAGCACATCCACCGCTTCCTGATCCTCGGCAAGAAGAAGCTGTTCTTCTACCACCTGGCGCTGTACAACCCGCAGTCCGGCCACGACTACCAGGCGGTCTTCACCTTCAGCATCAAGGACAACGGTGAGCTGCGGGACATGTACCTCAAGGACCTGGCGAAGCACGAGAGCGAGCGGGTCTTCTACTCGCTGCGCTGTCCGCACCACTTCGAGCTCCCGGAGCTCCAGCAGGGCAAGGTCTTCAAGGTCCATCTGGAGCGGGTCGTCGTCGACAAGGACGGGAACCGCGACTTCCAGCAGATGACGACGTCGGAGACCGAGGTGGAGTGCAAGAAGGAGGACGTCCGTCACTTCCGCAAGCTCGGCAACCTCCCCTACCCCGAGTACCTCACGTACCTGATGTTCGGGGAGGGGGACGAGATCCACCTCGCGCACCAGCTCGCGGCCCGTCCGAACTGGGACGAGGCGGTCACCATCGACCCGATGGCCGTCATCGACCCGGCGGCCCTGAAGAAGGTCCCGACCCTCGTCATCGAGTCGATCAAGGACGCGCACGGCAAGCTGATCGAGAGCCCGCTCAAGAAGGGCCAGCAGTACGAGGGCAAGCTCAACGGGGACGAGGCGACCCTCGACTTCACCGTGGGCCGCCAGGGCTGGTGGAACCACACCAGCCTCAACAACTGACCGACCCCCCAGGTGCCCGGGCCGCGACCCTCGCGGCCCGGGCACCGTGTCACGTGGGCGGGGACCAGGCCGTCTGGACCAGCCGTGCCTCCCGCCTGCGGTTGACGAACAGGGCGCGGCCGGGCGGGAGTTGGCGCGCACGGTGGTGGCCGACCAGGTGCCCCTCGCCGGGATCCCCGGACAACAGCAGCCCCTGTGCGCCCAGTTCGAGCGTGCGCTGCATCACGGGCTCGAACGACGCCCGGCCGGCGCCCGAGGAGCTGCGCGCCAGGATCAGCCGCAGCCCCAGATCGCGCGCGAACGGCAGGTACTCCAGCAAGGGCTGCAGCGGATTGCCGCTGCTGGTCGCCACCAGGTCGTAGTCGTCGACGAGCACGTAGGCGTCCGGCAGGTCGTACCAGCTGCGCTTGCGCAACTGCTCGGGGGTGACGTCCGGCCCGGGCATCCGCCGGCTCAGCGAACCGGCGAGCCCGGCGATCACCTCCTTCAACTGGGGCGCCATACCGCAGTAGTGGGAGATATGACTGTCCGGGATGTCGCCCAGGAGGGACCGGCGGTAGTCGGCGACGACCAGCAGGGCCCGCTCGGTCGGGTGGCGCTCGGCGATCTGCCGGGCCAGCAGCCGCAGCAGCGACGACTTGCCGGACTCGCTCTCGCCGTAGACGACCAGCAGCGGATCGGTCTCGAAGTCGAGGTGCACGGGGGCCAGCGTGGCCTCGTCGAGGGCGAACGGGATGCCGGCGGCGGGGCCGTCGCCCGGCTGCGGCAGGGCATCGACCGCGAGCAGGGCCGGCAGCATGCGGACCGGTGGCGCGGCCGGCCCGTTCCAGTGCGTGCGCACCTCGCGCACCAGGTCCGACAGGGCCTCCCCGAGCGTGTCGGGGTCGGGGTGGCCGTCCAGCCGCGGGAGCGCGGCGAGGAAGTGGTCCCGGTCGGGCGACAGACCGCGGCCGGGCCGCCCGATCGGCACGTTCTCGGCCTGCCGGCGGTCGACCTCCGACTCCAGTGGATCGCCCAGGCGCAGTTCCACCCGGTTGAGCAGCAGATCGCGCAGCGCGGGCCGGATCTCGCTGTACCGGTTGGCGCCGAGGAGGAGGTGGACGCCCAGACCGAGGCCCCGGCCGGCGATGTCGAGGACGGCGGGCTCCAGCTCCTCGTGGTCGGACCGGAACGACGACCAGCCGTCGAGCACCAGGAAGACGTCACCGCACGCCTCGTCGGGGAAGTGCCCGGCGGCCCGGCGCTTGCGGTAGGTGGCCATGGTGTCGAGGGAGTGCGAGCGGAAGAACTCCTCGCGGCGGTCGAGGAGGCCCGCGACCTCGGAGATCGTCCGGCGCACCTTGTCGGCGTCCAGCCGGGAGGCGACCGTACCGACATGCGGCAGGCCCTCGACGTCGAGCAATCCGCCGCCGCCGAAATCGACGCAGTAGAACTGCACTTCACGCGGTGTGTGGGTGAGGGCGAACGCGGCGATCACCGAGCGCAGCGCGGTCGACTTGCCCGACCGGGGGCCGCCGACGAACAGCCCGTGGCCGGCCGCGCCGGAGAAGTCCAGGTACCGCACGTCGCGCCGCTGCTCGTACGGCTTGTCCACCAGCCCCGCGGGCACCACGAGCGTGCCGGGGGCGAACACCTCCGCGTGCAGACCCCGGGCGGGGGTCACCGCGAGCGGTGGCAGCAGCTGGTCGACCGTCGGCGACTCGGCAAGCGGCGGCAGCCACACCTGGTGCGCCGCCGGGCCCCGGCCCTCCATCCGCTGCACCAGCACGTCCAGGACGGTGTCGGCGAGCGCGTCCGGAGGGTCGGACGTCCCGCCGGAAGGCCGGTGGACGCCGGAGACGTACGCGGCCTTGAAACGGGCCATGACGTCGCCGTCGTAACGCAGGATGCCGGATCCCGGGGCGCTCGGCAGGTGGTAGGCGTCCGGTACGCCGATCGCCGCCCGTGACTCCGAGGCGGAGAACGTCCGCAGCCCGATCCGGTACGACAGATACGTGTCCAGGCCCCGCAGCTTGCCGTCCTCCAGCCGCTGCGAGGCGAGCAGCATGTGGACGCCCAGGGAGCGGCCGATCCGGCCGATCTGGATGAACATCTCGATGAAGTCCGGCTTCGCCGTGAGCAGTTCGCTGAACTCGTCGACCACCAGGACCAGGGAGGGCAGCGGCATGAGATCCGCGCCGGCGGCCCGGGCGTTCTCGTACGCGGTGACGTTCGGGTAGTTGCCGGCGGCCCGCAACAGCTCCTGGCGGCGCTGGAGTTCGCCGGTGATCGCATCCCGCATCCGGTCGATCAGCGCCGTGTCGTCGGCGAGATTGGTGATCACCGCCGCCACGTGCGGCAGCATCGACACGCCGGCGAAGGTCGCACCGCCCTTGAAGTCCGCCAGGATGAAGTTGAGGTTCTCCGAGGAGTGCGTGACGGCCAGCGCCAGCACCAGGGTGCGCAGCAGCTCGGACTTGCCGGAACCGGTCGAGCCGACGCACAGCCCGTGCGGGCCCATGCCCTCCTGCGAGGCCTCCTTGAGGTCGAGCAGGACCGGACCGCCGTCCGGCCCGATGCCGATCGGCACCCGCAGCCGCTCCTGCGCGCCACGCGGCCGCCATGCCTGGTCGGCGTCGAACGTCCCGGGGTCCTCGATTCCCATCAGCTGCGTGAAGTCGAGCTGGTCCGCGACCCGGGAAACGGGCGGCGCGACGTCGTCGGCCGCCGAGCCTGACCAGCCGCCGCGGGCCTGCTCACCCAGTGCGGCGGCCGCCGTCGCCAGATCGTCCACCGTGGTGCGGCCGTCGGTCCGGGGCAGGGCGATGTGCACGTACCGCTTCTCGGTCCGGTCGGTGCACAGAGCCACACCAGGAGTCGCCGGGGTCAGCCGCGCGGCCGGTTCCGGGTGGACGAGGGACTCGTCGGGGGAGCTGAGCGCCAGCTCGAAGCGGGTCAGCATCACGTCGAGCAGCGACTTGGGCAGCGCCGACCAGTGCGGCGTGGTCACCGCGAGGTGCACGCCGTGCCGCAGGCTCGTCGCCCCGATGCCCCGCAGCGCCACCGCGAGGTCCTGGAAGTTGTCGGCGAACTCCGACCAGCCGTCGACCAGGAGGAACAGATCGCCCACCGGCTGGTCGGCGAGTTCGCCGCGGGCCCGCGCCCCGCGGTACGCCTCGATGGAGTCGATCGACGGCAGCTGCCCGAACTGGTTCTCCCGCAGGGTGTTGAGCCAGACGGCGTGCGCCACCATGCGGTGCACCTCGTCGGGGTTCTGCCGGTGGGCGATGCCGCGGACGTGCGGCAGATGCGTCAGCCGGCGCAGTCCGCCGCCACCGAAGTCCAGGCAGTGGAACTCGACCTCGTGCGGGGTGTGCGTCAGGGCCAGCGAGGTCACCAGGGTCTGCAGCAGCAGCGTCTTGCCGCTGCGCGGACCGCCGGCCACCGCCACGTGCCCGGCGCCTCCGGGCAGATCCACGCAGTGGGTGCGGACCCGGCGGCCCTCCGTGCGGTGCGACCGGCCGACCGGGGTGACCAGGCGGCCGCTGTCCCGCCAGTCCACCGCCGACAGCCCGCGCTCCTCGGTCACCACCAGCGGCGGCAGCAGGTGGTCCAGCGTCGTCAGGGGAGAGGGGCCCTCGGTCTCCGTGAGGCTCGGGAACGGCCGGTGCGCGTGCGCGGCCGCCTTGGACAGCCGCAGCCGGCTGCCGCCCTGGATGTCGCTGCCGAAGAACGTCGGCTTCTGCTCATGGGTACGGGCGACCACCTCGGCCACGTACTGGTACAGCTCCTGCGCCGTGACCCAGCCGTCCTCGTCGAGATCGGCCCGGCCCGTGGTGAGGCCGTCGATCACCGCGCGGGTGAAGACCGAACTCCACTCGGCCGCGCCGGCGCCCGGGGTCTCGTCCTCCAGGGCCTCCTGGACGGAGTTGGCGGCGGTGATCACATAGCTGCCGCGGTCGACGAACTGCCGGGGGATGTCCTCGGCGTCCGCACCGCCCTTGGACGCACCGAACGCACCGGAGAAGCAGCAGTCCAGCAGGGCGATCTTCTGCTTGGCCCGGCTGTACTCCATCGACTCCTTGATGAACTCCGCCGAGACCGAGCTGGCCCGGACCATCTCACGACTGGACTTGACGGTCGCGAAGTGCAGCCGCCCCCGGCCGTCCTTCAGCCCGTGGCAGGACAGGTAGACCAGGGCGAGGTCGACCCCGCGGGCCTGGAAGAGCCGCTCGACGGCCTCCTCGATGACGGCCTTCGACTCGTCGACCAGCACCTGGACGGAGTCGAACTGCCCGACGTCGGGGTCTTCGAGGAGCGCGGCCAGCTTCCGGGCGTCATGCACCGGCGACCGCAGCTGGGGAAGCGAGTCGTCGAGATAACGCTCGGTGGCGATGAGCAGGGCACGCCGTTCACCCACCCGGTCCTCCCGCGCTCACCGCCGCCCGGACGACGGCATGGTGACGAACCATCAGGCGCCCTCCGCCGACCCCTCAAGGGCCGCCGGCGCCGACGGTTCCGACAGCGGTGCGGTACCCGCGCCCGACCCGTCGTCGGCGGCCAGCGCCTGGATCCAGGCCTCGACCACCGCCTCCTGCGTCTTCTTCGACACCCCTTCGATCTCCAGCCGCCGCTCCCCGCTGACCAGCACGGCCTTACGGGCCCCGCTGCGCTTGATCCAGTCCCGCACCACCAGCGTCAGGGACCGGAGGGCGGCGACCGAGAACCCGCCGCTGACCACCAGCGTCGTGAGCGACGACAACACCCCGCTCTTGCCGCCCACCGCCCCGGGCTCCTGCCCGCGCACCACCTCGGGCAGATCCAGCGACAGCAACTCCTCCAGGAGCCCTCGCGTCAGTTCGTCGAGTTCCTGCGCATCGGCGTCCTCGTCGTGCACGACGACGGTGACGTCCCCCGTGATCGTCATGAGCCACCCTTCCCGTTGCTGCGGATTCTAGAGGCAGCAGCAGCGCCGTGTGAGACGACTGAGGGACCCAACTCGGTTGCAGGTCAGGAAGGTTGGCGAGGCGCTGGGCCGGACCGGGGACGCGGTGCCCGCGGCGGCCCGCCGGCGGAGGGGATCCCCGGGGCACTCAGCGGCAGAGGGCGTCGAGGTCCTCGCAGAAGGTGGGGAACTCCGCGGCGGCCTCCTCGATGATCTGCTCGGCCGTCCGGCGCGGGGAGGTCGCATACCGCTCGGCGAGGGCGGTCAGGGCCGGGTCCGGGTGCGCGTCGCGGTCGAACACCACGGCCTCCACCGGCCCCAAGCCGTCGCCCAGCACCCACAGGAACCCGGACAGGTCCCCGGCCACCACACCGCACTCGCCCTCCGAGCCCAGGAACACCACGGGCTGTTCGGCGAGCGGACGCCCCGGGCGGGCGCACCATATGGCGGCCCGGCCACCCGTACCGTCCATTCCGAAGAACCGGAAGGCGTCGCCGTCGAGTTCGTGGTTGCCGGTCCAGTGACGCAGCCAGTCGGTGGTCTCCTCGGCCGACTCGAACGCGTCGAACGGCTCGAAGTCGACGCCCTCGCCGTCGTCGCCGAAGTCGAACTCGGCCTTGGCCACTTCGGCGAGCGCGGGCGGCAAACGGCGGTCGTCGCCGGGAATCTCATGCACGAGCACGTTCATGGTCCCAAGCTGACCGCTGCCACTGACAACGCCCTCGGGCCCCTGGCCGGCCCGCGCGGGGGCACGACCAGGGGCGCCGGGGGATCGGTCGGATCAGTGCTGCTGTGCCTTGCGGCGGCGGAACACCAGGTAGCCGCCGCCCGCGACGAACAGGGCCGCGGCGGCCGACAGCAGACCGACGGGCGCGCCGTTACCGGTCTCGGCCAGGTCGCCGCCCTGCGCGGAGCGGGACGGCGACGGCGACGGCGCGGCGGACGCGGCCGCCGAGGACGTCGGGGCGGTGCCCGCGGGCGCGGAGGACGTCGGCGAGGCACTCGGCGTGGCTGCCGGCCCGCCCGCGGTGGCGGACGCCGACGGCTTGCCGGCGCCGGGCCCGCCGGCGTCCTTGCAGTCGGTCCAGAACACCTTGTGCTTGGCCCGGCCGTGCTCGCCGGCGAAGTTCCAGAACAGCTTGTAGTGGCCGTCGGGCAGGGACAGGTCCTGCGTCCGGCCGTGGCCCTCGCCGTCCAGCGTCAGGGAACCGGACGTGACCGTCTCTCCCTTGGTGTGGGCGGTCGGGGCCCAGGCCTCGATGTGCCAGTCGACCTGCTGGGCACCGTCGAAGCCGAAGGAGTCGAGGTAGAAGGTGCAGACGTGCGGTTCGTTCTTGCGGAGTTCGACGCCGGTCTTGGCGTCGTGGATCTTCACGGTGCCGTTGTCGCCGGGGGGCGCGGCATAAGCGGAAGGGGCGGTCAGCAGGGCCGCGGCCACGGCGGCCGTGAGCGAGCCTGCGGAAACAAGCGGGCGCATGGGCATTCCATCGGTGAAAGGGGAACGTTGCCGTGGGGGGCGGCTCAGCTTCCTGGGGACCTCAGGAGCCCGTCAAGGCGCCTCACGTCACTTATGCCATCCGGTGTCTCGCTCCTCCCCATTGGTCCCGCATAACGATTGGGTACGTGCCCGCCGGACGAGTGCCGGACGCCCGGTTGCCGGGAGCTCAGGACGCCGTGGCGTAGCGCTCCGCCAGTACGGCCACGGCCCGGGCCATCGCCTGTCGCAGCGCGGCCGGGCCGAGCACCTCCGCCTCCGTGCCCAGCCGGAGGAGATCGCTCACCGCGACGGCCTCCCCCTCGACCGCCATCTCCACCTCGACCCAGCCGTCCCCGTCCGGCGGCCCGGCGCTCTCCAGGGCCCGGGTGCCGAGCGCGCCGAACTGCATGGGCAGCAGCCGCTGCGCCCGGGGGGAGATCCGCAGCCGGGCCGTGCCCTGGTGGAGCGCGGCCGCCAGCCGCCGGGAGGACTCCTCCCAATAGCCGGCCAGATCGAACCCGGCCGGCCGCTCGAAGACCTCGTCGGTGAGATCCACCGCCAGGAGCCGCGACACCCGGTACGTCCGCACCGTCCCGTCCGCCCGCGCCACCAGGTACCAGAGCCCGCCCTTGAGGACGATGCCGAGCGGGTGCAGCTCCCGGTGCACCTCACCGCCCCAACGCCGGTAGTGCGCCCGGAGGATGCGCTGTTCCCACACCGCCTGGGCGACCGGCGCCAGATGGGGCACCGGATCGGCGTCCCGGAACCACGCCGGTGCGTCGAGGTGGAACCGGTCCTGGATGCGCCGGGTGCTGTCCGCCGCGTCCGCCGGGAGCGCGGCCTGCAACTTCAGCTGAGCGGTCGCCAGCACCGCCCCGAGGCCCAGATCGCGCGCCGGCCCCGGGATTCCGGCGAGGAACAGCGCGCCCGCCTCGGCGTCGGTGAGCCCGGTCAGCCGGGTGCGGTACCCGTCCATCAGGCGGTACCCGCCGGCGGGCCCGCGGTCCACGCACACCGGGACGCCCGACGTGATCAGCGCCTCGACGTCCCGGTAGACCGTACGGACCGACACCTCCAGTTCCGCGGCGAGTTCGGGAGCGGTCAGCCGCCCGCGATTCTGGAGCAGCAACAGCAAGGAGAGGAGCCTGTCGGCGCGCATGGGGCCATTGTCCCGTGGCCCTCCGCCGTACCTGACAGAAGGTGTCAGGTACGGCGGCGATGCTGGTCACGCACCGCAGGCACGAGCCCGTGCCGACGGCCGAACCGAGAGGACCACCATGCCCACGCAGACCACCGGCCACTTCACCTTCGCCAACTGGGAGGAGCGCACGGTCGGCCGGAGCGAGACCAGCCCGAAGCTCGCCCACGCCTCCGTCACCAACGCCTTCTCCGGCGGCATCGAGGCCGCCGACACCGACTGCGAGTACACCATCGTCTACGTCACGGAGAAGACCGGCACCTTCACCGGCATGCAGGTCCTGGCCGGCCGGCTCGACGGACGCGCGGGCACCTTCGTGGTCGAGGAGCGGGGCTCGTTCGAGCCCGACGGGACGGTGCACTGCACCTTCGAGGTCGTACCGGGCGCGGCCACCGGGGAACTGACCGGACTGAGGGGGACCGGCAGCTACACCGCCAAGCCGGGCGCCCCCTCCGTCGCCTACACCTTCCGCTACGACCTGGGCTGACCACGAGCCGCCGGGCGAGGGCCGACCCGCCGCACCACCGGTTACCGGACATCACCCTTACCGGAAACCGTCTCCCCAACTCCCTTGGGGAACAGCAGACTTGACGGTCGCAGGAGATCAGGGACGCGCAGGCGCGCGGGCGAGCGGGAGGCAGCGAGGATGGGGCGTCGTGGGAGCGCGGCGGTTGCGGTGACGGTGCTGTTGTCCGGGCTGCTGCTCGGCGGTGCGCAACCGCCGGCGGCGGCATCCGGGCGGCACGCGCCGGGGGCCATGTCCTCCCGGTCGTGCGGCGCGCGGACGCATATCGAGGTCTTCCGGCCGGGCGGCATACCGCTCCTGGACTGGCGGGAGAACCTGGCCTTCGACGGGCGCGGCACCCTCTGGGTCGCCCACGTCACCCGGCACCGGGTCGAGGGCTACGCCCCCGACGGCACGCTCAAGGCCACCCTCCCGGTCAACGGACCCGGCGGCATCCGGCGCGGCCCGGACGGCCTCATGTACGTCAACTACGGCGTGAATCCGCTGACCACGGGCCTGGGCAGCGGCATCCTGCGCTTCGACCCGGCCGCCGCCCGCCCCAGGGCCGAGCAGGTCGTGGACGGGCTGTCCGGCATCAACGGTCTGGCCATCGACGCCGCCGGCAACCTCTACGTCAGCCGTGAACCGGCCACCGGCGTCCTCAAGTTCCGCCCGGACGGCACCGCGGACGAGCGGTGGACGCGGGCCGCCTCCGTCTTCGGCACCAACGGCCTGGAGATCGTCGGCGACCAGCTCTACGCGAGTGTCCTCACCAGCACCGCGTCACCGATCGTCCGCATCCCCTTGAACGACCCGGCCCGCCACACCACGGTCACCGAGCTGAGCCGCCACCCCTGGGAGGCCAAGCTCCTCGACGACCTCACGTCGTTCCGGGGCGATCTGGTCGTCGCGTCGTTCCGTGCCGGGGAACTCCTCCGGGTGGACCCGGTCACCGGCCGGTCCTGCGTCCTGGTGACGGGCCTGCGGATGCCCACCAGTGTCCGGGTGCCCCTCGGCTTCGGTACGCACGATCCGCGTCATGAGCTCTTCGTCGTCGAGGCATCCGGCCGCATCGTCACGGTGCGGGTCCCCTGACGCGCCGTCGCCGGTGGCCGCCCGCGGGGTGCAGGTCCGCCGTCCATTTCTCCTCGACGCGGCCCCACTTCCACACGGCGAGGGCGACGGCCCAGGTGGCGAGGAAGAGGCCGACGATGGCGAAGCCGAGGGCGTTGAGGTCAAGGCCGGTGATCCAGTCCCAGAAGGCGCCGTGCAGGTGGAGCTTCTCGGCGAGGAGGCCGAGGAGTTCGACGGTGCCGATGATCAGGGCGACGGCGACGGAGAGGCCGGTGATGGTGAGGTTGTAGTAGACCTTGCGGACCGGCTTGGAGAACGCCCAGCCGTAGGCGACGTTCATGAACGAGCCGTCGAGGGTGTCCAGCAGGCACATGCCCGCGGCGAACAGCACGGGCAGGCAGAGGACGGCGTACCAGGGGAGGCCGGAGGCGGCGCCGGAGCCGGCCAGGACGAGCAGGGCGATCTCGGTGGCGGTGTCGAAGCCGAGGCCGAAGAGCAGGCCGAGCGGGTACATGTGCCACGGCTTGGTGATCGACTTCATGGGCCGGCGCAGGAGGCGGTTCATGAACCCGCGGTGGTTCAGCCGCGCCTCCAGCGCCGCCTCGTCGAACCGGCCGGCCCGCATCTGCCGGACCACCTGCCGGATGCCGGCCAGGACGACGAGGTTGAGGGCGGCGATGAGGTAGAGGAAGACGCCGGAGACGGTGCTGCCGACCAGCCCGGTGACGTGGTGCAGCGGGGAGTTGTCGTGCTCCACCGGTCCGGCGAGGGCCTTGATGCCGAGGGAGAGCAGGAAGGCCAGCGCGAAGACGATGCTGGAGTGCCCCAGGGAGAACCAGAAGCCGACCGACAGCGGGCGCCGGCCTTCGCCCATCAGCTTGCGGGTGGTGTTGTCGATGGCGGCGATGTGGTCGGCGTCGAAGGCGTGCCGCATACCGAGGGTGTAGGCGGTGACGCCGATGCCGACCCCGAAGGTCGTGGCGCCCACGCTGTAGTGCGCGGGCGCCACGATCGCCACCAGCGTGAACCAGCCGATGACGTGCAGGGCCAGGATGAACCCGGCCATCCCCGCCCACCGGCCGCACTCCCCGTGGGTCATCGACCGCGTACGGCGCTCCCGCCGGGAGAGCCCGCCTTGCACCACCCCTCCATGCTCCTGCCGGCATGTATTAACTGCAACCTACGTGCAATAAGGGGATCCGGTGGAGGCCCGACCGAGCAGGAAAAACCGCACCCGGACCGCCGTGGACGCCTGCTGGGCGTCGTGCGGTCCGGGTGCGGACAGGTGGGTGGGGCGACCCTCGAAAGGGCGGGTCAGGCCCCCTGGCAAGCCTCAGGCCTGCTTCTTCTTCTCCTCCTGGAGGCGCTTCTCCTTGACGCGCTGCGCTTCCTTGCGGACGTCGGCCTGGGTGGCGCGCTCCCGCTCCAGCCACTCGGGACGCTCCTCCTTCAGCGCGTCGATCTGCTCGGTGGTGAGCGCCTCGGTGATGCCGCCACGGGCGAGACCCGAAATCGAGACGCCCAGCTTCGCCGCGACCACCGGGCGGGGGTGCGGGCCGTTGCGCCGCAGCTCGCGCAGCCACTCGGGCGGATCGGCCTGCAAGGCGTTCAGCTCGGCGCGCGAGACGACGCCCTCCTGGAACTCGGCGGGGGTGGCCTCGAGGTACACACCCAGCTTCTTCGCCGCGGTGGCGGGCTTCATCGTCTGGGTGGTTTGGTGCGACGTCATGCAGCCAAGGATATCGAGCGTATGCGCTACCGCTGACCACGACCGGTTACCCTGGCGGCGTGACAGGCTCGGAAGCATCCCCTTCGTTCCGGCTCGCCTACGTCCCGGGAGTGACCCCCACGAAGTGGGTGCGGATCTGGAACGAGCGGCTGCCCGACATCCCCCTCACCCTCGTGCAGGTGCCCGCCGCCGACGCCTTCGAGGCGCTGCGGAGCGGCGAGGCCGATGCGGGTTTCGTGCGGCTGCCGGTCGACCGGGAGGACCTGGCCGCGATCCCGCTCTACACCGAGACGACGGTGGTCGTGATCCCCAAGGACCACCTCGTGGCGGCGGTCGAGGAGGTCAGCGCCGAGGACCTCGCCGACGAGATCCTGTTGCATCCCCTCGACGACACCCTCGACTGGGAGCGCCCGCCGGGACTGCCCGCGTTCGAGCGGCCCGCCACCACGGCGGACGCCATCGAGCTGGTGGCGGCAGGGGTGGGTCTCCTCGTCGTCCCGCAGTCCCTCGCCCGCCTGCACCACCGCAAGGACCTCACCTACCGGCCGGTATCGGACACCCCCGCCTCGCGGGTCGCGCTGTCCTGGCCGCAGGAGGCCACGACCGACATGGTCGAGGACTTCATCGGGATCGTCCGCGGCCGCACGGTCAACAGCTCCCGCGGCCGGCGCCCGGCCGCCGCCGAACAGTCGTCGAAGGCCAAGCGTGCCGAATCGGGCGGCGCCCGGCGCAAGCCCGCCGCCGGTGCGTCGGCCGGCAAGGCGGGCGGCAGGTCGGCCGGGGCCGGGCGCCGCGGCACCGGAGGTCCGCAAGGCGGCAAGAGCGCCAGAAGCGGCCGGAGCGGCAAACCGCGCCGTCGCTCCTAGCGAGCCCCGCACCTCCCCGTACGCGACCGCCGGGGCCCCGTACGACCCGGCTGGCCCCGCCGGGCTGGCGTGCGCCGCGGTCCGCCCGGAAGCTGGCCTGGTCAGCGGTTCACCGCGCGCCGGCGGCAGCAGGAGGACCTGTGCCTCCGCGGGACGTGCGCCTCGGTAGGAAAGTGCCCCGGGAAGGTGTTCTCCCATGGCGGAGCGATCGCCCCTCATCTATCTGCGTGGGTACGCCGGCCCGCCCAGCGGGGTGGACAAGCAGGTCGACGACCCGTTCTACGGGCTCAACAGCGGCGCCACCCACATCCGCGTGGACGGCGACGGTGCGCCGCGCTTCTACCAGTTCGAGGGGCCGCTGCTGCGGCTGATGATCGACGAGGACTACGAGCTCCTGGTGCGCGGCGATCAGCATGCGTACCTCGAAGCACAGGACGACGGTACGGTCCCGGCCGAGTCCGTCTGGGTGTTCCGTTTCTACGACTACGCCGCCTCCACCTTCGGCACGTCCGTGACGGCGTCCCCGGAGGAATTCGACCTGGAGAAGGCGGCGGAGCGGCTGTACGACTTCGTGCAACTCGTCCGCCGGAAGACCGGCGCCGCCAAGGTGCATCTGGTGGCTCACTCCATGGGTGGCCTGGTGGCCCGCTGCATGATCCAGAAGGTGTCCCGCACCGCGGATCCGAGTGCGGGCACACCGCGTGTTCCCGGTGCCGATCTGGTGGACAAATTCTTCACCTACGGCACTCCGCACGGGGGCATTTCCTTCGACGTCGGCGGGGGACTGGTCGACTGGGCGATGGAGACCTTCGGGCCGGCCGGGTCGGCGATGTTCGCCCCGGACCGGATGTACACCTATCTCACGCCCGGGGCGTCCGACGGCGAGGAACCGCCCGCCGGCTGGCAGCCGCAGGACATCCCGGAATCCGCCTTCGACGTGCAGCGGGTGTTCTGCCTCGTCGGTACCAATGCCGCCGATTACGGACTGGTGGAGAAGGCGGTCGGCCCGCGCAGCGACGGTCTGGTGCACATCGACAACGCCTATGTGCACCAGGCACATCGGGCGTACGTCCACCGCTCCCACTCGGGACGCTACGGACTGGTCAACTCCGAAGAGGGCTACCAGAACCTGCGCCGTTTCCTCTTCGGGCAGTACCAGGTCCGGGTCGATCTGTGCCGGCTCGCCCTGCGCCGGCGCCCCGGTGACGCGGAGACGGTCTGGCAGGCGGAGGCGCGGCTGGCGGTGCGCGGCCTGCCGGTGGTGCTGCACGAGCAGAGCGCGGCGCACTACTGCCCGATTCAACTGAATCAGGAAGCCGCCCAGCACGCCGACGCGGACGGCCGGGTCGCCGCGGTCCCGCTGGCCACCGCATTCCTCCTCGACCCGGAGCAGGCCCGGGCGCGCAGCCAGGAGCAGTCACCGAACCGCGCGCGCTACACGTTGGCGTTGCGGGTGTTCCATCTCGTCGAAAGGAGCGGCCGGTTCTTCTGGGAGGACCACCTGGAGCAGGTGGCCGACTGGGAGGACACGCTCATCGTGGACGTCGGCCACCCTGATCAGGCACCGGACAACGGACTGCACGTGTGGGCCGGGTGGAATTCGGAGGTCGCGGGTGAGGTCGACCGGGTCGATCCGATCAAGCGGGACCCGTGTTCGTTGACCGCCGAGGACGGGGAACTGCACACCGAAATCCCGCTGCCCGGACCGGCCCTTCCTCTTCTCGGCTCCGATTCCTGTCTCCGTCTCACCGTCAGCCGCGTCAGGTGAGCTCGACGAGGGACGAGGACCACTGCTTGAGCGCGGCCTTGTCCTTGAAGTTCCCCACGTTCGTGTCGATCGGGTGATCGGTGAATTGGTGGAAGACCCACGGGTGCCGGATGTCGGGATTACCGGGTTGGCCGTTGTACTGGGCGATCCACAGGCCGTCACCGGCGAACCCGGACTGGTCACGGTGCAGCCAGAAATCCCGGTTGCAGTAGAGGATCACCTTGTGGCCGGCGGCGCGCTGCCGGGCCTCCTTGAGCCAGCTGTCCTTCCAGGCACTTGAGAGGCGCGCGTCCTCCCAGTCGAGGACGAGGATGTCCCCCGCCACGAGGTTGATTTTGGAGAGGAAGAAATCGACCTGGCCCGAGACGGGGCCGGGGCGGCCGAAATGGTAGAACCCGGTCACCAGCCCGGCGTCGCGGGCGGTCTTCCGCTGGCCGACCCAGTTCTTGTTGGTGAATCCGGTCCCTTCGGTGATCTTGATGAACACGAAGTCGGAGCCGGCGGTCCGGTACTTCTCCGGCTGGAATGCCGAGACATCGATTCCTTTGATGGTCATGATCGTTCCCTGTGAGGGCCCATGGCGAGGGGAGCATGGTGAGGGGCATGGGGGCGTGCGCGGGCGGTTGGCCGGGTGCCGGTCGTGGGGCCGTCAGCCCGTCTGCCGGCGGAACGCCTGCCGCGCCAGGGCGTCGTCGGGGGGAAGGACGGCGCCCTTCCACTCCTCGGCCCGTGCTTCGGGCTCCGCACCCGCGGCGGAACGGGGTGCGGCGGCCGCGGGCGGAGCGACGAGGCACTCCGCGTAGGAAGAGCTGGGATGGGCCGCGAGGACGCGCACCCTGCCGTCCCCGGAGCCGCGCGGTGCGACCGGCACGACCGCCACCGAGAAGCCCTTCTCGTCGGTGACGAACAGCTCGAAGTCGTCATGGCGGAAGTGGTCGATGTCCACGATCGGCTTCGGGTAATGGTGGTATCCGGCCGCTTTCGGAAGCACCCCGGAGTGGGTACCGGCGGGCAGCGGAACCGAGGCGTTGAATATCGAGTCCGTCCACTCGGCCACCTGGTCGGCATTCTTTATGGCGGTGGTCAGGAGTCGTTCGCCGTCGTCGTAGCCGAAGCTCGCATAACCGGGCAGGGTGTCCGGGAACGCGCCGACCACCCGGGCAGCGCACTGGCGCACGCGGTCCACCTTCGCTGGGTCCGCGCAGAATTGCGCCGACCACTCGATGCCGAGCGGGAGGAACAGGCAGATCCAGCCGTCGTTGTCCTTGACCCAGACCCCGCCGCCGTGGTGGTCCTGGTACGGGCCGGGGGCGAACGTCCAGTCGTCCGTCGTGGCGACGAGCTCCCGCATCAGCTTGCGGCTGGCTATGTACTGTGCACTGTCGCTGCGGGGCGGATGGTCGGCGATGGATATGGTCCAGGGGAAGTCTTCGTGTTCCGGGTGTGACCGTGCCGGGCTGTTCATGACGATCTCCTTGTCGAAAACCCGATACCTGGGCTTCAACAACACCCGGAAGCACCTCGGTCCCGCTCCGTGGACCGGCTCAGCTCACTTCGACGAGGCGAAAGTTGAAGCCGCGAGCGCCTCGAACTCCTCGATCCGGCGATGCTTCGGAAATTCCCTGCTCTACGGGCGATGCTACCCCTGGCCCGGTGCCGGTGCGCGGCGTAGCGGCCCTGCGCAGAGTCCGTAGTGGCCGGTGCAGTCGGCGCCGTTGATGCACGTGACGTAGTTGGCGTGGTTACCGGGCGGGAACCTCAGAAGAAGCGCAATTATTGCCCGCAGGCGTTGCTGCGCTGATCAACCGCTGTCAGGGTTTCGGAAATCTCAACCCTCGTCGAGAGATCCCCGGAGGCGTCTTGCCTGTCCGTCGTCGTGTCGTGGTCGCCGCCGCATCCGTTGTCGCGGTCACCGTTCCCCTCGTCTTCTCCCTCAGCGCAGGTGCCCAGCCGGGCACCGGGTCCGCGTCCCGTGCCGCGTTGGCCGGGTCGGAAACCGGACTTGAGCCGCCTGCCAAGGAGTCCGTCGCCACCGGCAGCGGCGGCGCCGTCTCCAGCGTCAACCCCTATGCGTCCCGGGCCGGCATCGAAGTGCTGCGGCACGGCGGCAACGCCGCCGACGCCGCGGTCGCCACCGCCGCGGCCCTGGGCGTCGTCGAGCCGTACTCGGCGGGCATCGGGGGCGGCGGCTACTTCACGTACTACAACGCCCGTACCGGCAAGGTCAGCACGATCGACGGCCGGGAGACCGCGCCGGCCCGGATGAAGTCGGACGCGTTCGTCGATCCTGCGACGGGCAAGCCGATTCCGTTCCCCGAAGCCGTCAACTCCGGTCTGTCCGTGGGAGTTCCGGGTACGCCGGCGACCTGGCGGAAGGCACTGCGCGACTGGGGAACGCTCTCCCCGGCCAAGGCCCTGCGGCCCGCGACGCGGATCGCCGAGGACGGTTTCGTCGTCAACGAGGAATTCCGCGCCCAGACCGAGATGAACGAGAAGCGTTTCCGGAACATCTCCTCCACCGCGAAGCTCTTCCTTCCGCACGGCAAACTCCCGGTCGTCGGTTCCCGCTTCCGCAACCCGGACCTCGCCCGTACGTACCGGCAACTCGCCCACGAAGGCATGGACGCGCTCTACAAGGGCGCGATCGGCCGCGATGTCGTCCGGACCGTCCAGCACCCACCGGTGGCCCCCGGTGCCGATGCGAAGGTCCGCCCCGGTCTGATGGCGGCCGGTGACCTCGCGAAGTACACCGCACTGCGCCGCGAGCCGACCCACACCACCTACCGCGGCCTCGACGTCTACTCCATGGCGCCCTCGTCGTCCGGCGGCACCACCGTTGGTGAGGCCCTCAACATCCTGGGGAACTTCCACCTCTCCGCGGCCGACCGGGTCCAGGCGCTCCACCACTACCTCGAAGCCAGCCGCATCGCGTTCGCCGACCGCAACCGGTGGGTGGGCGACCCGGCCTTCTCCGACGTGCCCACCAAGGAACTGATGGCGAAGAAGTTCGCCAAGGAACGCGCCTGCCTGATCAAGCCGACCAGCACCCTGACCAGCCCGGTCGCGCCCGCGGACCCGCGGCATCCCGGTAACGGCTGCACCAAGGGATCCGGCAACCACGAGCCCTACGAAGGCCCTTCGACCACGCACCTGGTGGCGTCCGACCGCTGGGGCAACGTGGTGTCGTACACCCTCACCATCGAGCAGACCGGCGGCTCGGCGATCACCGTCCCCGGACGCGGCTTCCTGCTCAACAACGAACTGACCGACTTCGACTTCACGCCGCTCGCCCAGGGCGTGCCCGACCCCAACCTGCCCGGACCCGGCAAGCGGCCGCGCAGCAGCATGTCCCCGGTGATCGTCCTGAAGGACGGCAAGCCGCGTTACGCCGTCGGCTCGCCCGGAGGCGCCACGATCATCACGACCGTGCTGCAGACCCTGGTCAACCGCATCGACCTGGGGATGACCCTGCCCGAAGCGGTCGCCGCACCGCGGATCTCGCAGCGCAACCGCCCGGACACCGAGGCGGAGCCGGCGTTCCTCAAGTCCCCCGAGCGCGCGGCCCTGGAACGGCTCGGCCAGCACTTCGTCGAGGCCCCGAAGACCTTCACCCCGTCACCGGAGATCGGTGCGGTCGCCGCCCTGGAGTTCCTCCGCGACGGCCGGACCCAGGCGGTCGCCGAACCGAAGCGCCGGGGCGGCGGGTCCGCGATGGTGCTCCACCAGACGGGCGGTGCGGCGGGAGCCGCCCACTAGGAACGGACCGTCCTTCTCGCTCCCTCGGGCCCGCGGCGTTCGCCAGCCGCGGGCCCGAGTGCCGTGCGCTTCCGGTCAGCTGAGCGTGCGCAGCGCCGCCGGACCGGCGGAGCCGCGCGGTCCGCCCGGTTGGCATACTTGCCCATCGGCGCGACGTGTTGATTCCCGCAGATGAGGAGCAGTCATGGCCGACCAGCCCACCGCCCAGAAGACCACCTTCCGGACGGTCTTCGAAGTGGGCCCCGACGCCCTGGCGCAGACACAGCGCATCGCCGACACCTTCCAGCGCGCGCTCGCCGGCCGGGCGACGGACGGTCCCGACTTCGGCGCCGTCAGCCGCGCGGCCGGGACACTCCCCGACAGCGCGACGGTCAAGATCATCCCCGGCTGGGGACTCCAGGAGACCGCCCCGGTCGGCGTCATGGTGCTCTCTCTCAGGGAGACCGTTCGCCAGGGGCTGGGGCAGTCCTTCGGCAACCCGGCCTTCTGGGAAAAGGCCGAGGCGGCGCTTGCCGATGCGTTCGTCGGCGGAGAGGTCGTCGACGGCACCAATTACCCCTGCAACCTGCTGTTCGCGCTCCAGGACGAGGAGACCGAGGGCTTTGTGCACGCCGTTGCCCTCTGTGCGGATGTGACCCTCGCGCGGGACACCGCGCAGGCCCGCCCGCTGACCCTCGACGACACCGCACGCTTCACCATCCGGCTGAACGCCCTCGGGGTGCGCCAGGCACTCCAGCCCGTCGGCTGACCCGTCGGCCGCCCGACCCTCACGGGAACCGGGGCGTGGCACCGCGCCACGCCCCGGTGCCTCGGGGTCCCGGCTTCACCCGCGCCGCCGAAGAGCTGCACCTCTCCCAGCCCACGCTCTCCCAGCAGATCAAGCATCTGGAGAAGGCCCTCGGCGTCCGGTTGCTGGACCGCACCGGCCGCACGGTGCGGCTGACCGATGCCGGCGAGACCTACGTCCACCACGCCCGGCGCGCCCTGCAGGACCTGGCGGCGGGCGAACGGGGCGTCCTGGACGTGCAGGACCTCTCCCGCGGCCCTCTACGGCTCGCGGTGCCCCCCACCTTCACCGCCTATCTCACCGGCCCGCTGGTGGCCGACTTCTACGCCCGGCGCCCCGGCATCAGCCTGGAGGTGCGGGAGATGACCCAGGACCGCATCGAGGCCGAACTCCTCGGCGACCGCCTCGACCTCGGGATCGCCTTCGCCGGCTCCCATCTGCCCGGCGTCCGGGCCACCGCGCTGTGCACCGAGACCCTCAGCCTCGTCGTCGGGCCCCGGCACCCGGACCTCGGCACCGCCGGGCCCCAGCCGGTCAGCGCCCTCGACGACCGTCAACTCGCCCTGCTCAGCAGCGATTTCGCCACCCGACGGCACATCGACGCCTACCTCGCCCGGCACGGGGCACGACCCCGGATCGCGGTGGAGGCGAACTCCCTCCTCGCCCTCACCGAAATCGTCCGGCGCGGCCCGCTCGCCACCGTCCTGCCCGATGCCCTCACCCGCGACCACCCGCACCTGGCGCCCCTCGCGCTCGCCCCGGCGCTGCCCGCCCGCACCGTCACCCTGCTCCGCCGCGAGACGACGTACCAGAGCGCGGCCGCCCGCGCCTTCACCCGGCTGACCACCCGCTGGGCCCGCGCCCACGGCTTCCCCGAGGCCTGAGGAAGGGCATCAGCCCGCCGGGCTTGAAACTGCCGTAGCGGCAGCTTCTACCGTTCTGCCAGGGCCGGAAGGACCGGCCCGGTGAAGCACTCGTGAGGGAGGCGGCGATGGCCTGGCCGACCGCGGAGGTGGCACGGATGTCGGGCGTGACGGCCCGGACGCTGCGGCACTACGACGAGATCGGCCTGCTGCCGCCGGCCCGGATCGGCGCGAACGGCCATCGCTACTACGAGGAGCGCCAGCTGCTGCGGCTGCAGCAGATCCTCGTACTGCGGGCGCTGGGCCTGGGGCTGACCGAGATCGGCCGGGTCCTGGCCGAGCAGGTCGACGAACTCCAGGCGCTGCGCGGTCATCACCGCCGGCTGCTCGCCGAGCGCGACCGGCTCGACGCCCTGGCCGGCACCGTCGCCCGCACGCTCACCGAACTGGAGCAGTCAAGAAAGGACGGCAGCCCCATGGCCGGCATCAACCGACCGGAGAACCTCTTCGAGGGCGTCCGGCCCGACCAGTACGGGCCGAACCTGCGGGAGTTCCCGGAGCTGGCCGCGGAGGTCGAGCGGCACGCGTCGACGATGACCGAGGCCGAGATCGACGCCGGGCACCGGGCGCGTACGGCACAGATGATCCGGCTGGCCGAGCTGATGGCCACCGGTGAGCCCGCCGGCTCCGACGCGGTCCAGGCGCACATCGATGCCCAGTACCGGACCCTGGCCGGGATCCGGGAGGTCTCGACCGAGGAGCACCGGGCCATCGGACGTGCCTGTGTGGAGAACGCGCAGTGGCGCGCCGCATACGAGGCGATCGCGCCGGGCCTGGCCGCGTACCAGCGCGACGCCATCGAGGTGTACGCCACCAGTCGGCAGAACTGAGCGGAAGGGGGCTGTCGTTGTGGGGGCGCGTACCCACCGGCGGCGGCTCTGACCGACCCCTCGCGATTACCACAAGTCACCTTTTTCTGCCCCCGATTTCGCCCCAGATCGAAGAGATGGTGCGACCGCGGAATCTGGTGAAAAATCCTGTGGCGACCGCCCTACGGCACCTCGCGCCGCATACCGCCGGGTTGCCGTACAGCGGTCATGCAGACCAGACCACCAGGGGGAAAACCATGCGAAAGATCACCAAGGCCGCCGCGCTGGCGTTCGCCGTCGGTGCGCTGGCCACGGTCGGTGCGACCGGCGCCAACGCCGCCCAGGCCGCGGGCAGCCTGCACGGCTGCCCGTCCGGGGCCGTCTGCGTCTACCCGCAGAACGCCGGGTGGAACGGCGACCGCCCGTCCCTCGCCTTCTACAGCTACGGGCCCCACAACCTCAGCAACCAGGTGGGGCAGCACTATGTCCTGAACAACCAGACCGGCGGCGCGACGGCCCGCACCTGCACCGGCTACAACGGCACGGGCGACTGCCAGGGTTACCTCTGGGCCGGCTACTACATCGACAAGGACCTGACGCCGATCAACTCGATCCTCCTCGTCCGGCCGTGAAGCGGTAAATGCCGTACGCCGCACGTGAGTTGCCTGTGCCGGGCCTCTGGCGAAGAGGTCCGGCCCAGGCGTTCGCGCGGCACGGCACGGCGTCGCAGCCGCCCCCGTGCCCTCTTGCGGCGGATCGCCGGAATGTAGTCCGCTGCCCCTCATGGGAAAGCTGCCCCTCATGAAAAGCCGGAGCGTGGTCACGCTGCTCGCCGCCCTGGGTGCCGGAGCCCTCGTCATCTCAGGAGCGCCGCAGCCACCCGCCGAAGCCGCTACCGCCGCGCATCACGTCAACTCCCCATATCTCAAAGGCCATCCCGCGGTGCCGCCCGGGCTCGATCATCTCGACACCGTGACCATCCCGGAGTTACAGGCGCGGATGGCGGACGGTTCGCTTACCCCGTCCGCGCTGACCCGGGCCTATCTGCGGCGGATCGCGACCATCGACCCCGTGATCCACGCGGTGCTGCGCACCGACCCGACGGCCCTGCGCCAGGCGGCCGCCAGTGATGCCAGGCACCGGCACGGCCACACCCGCGGCCCGCTCGACGGCATTCCCGTCCTGCTCAAGGACAACGTGGACACCCACGACATGCCGACCACGGCCGGCTCGCTCGCGCTCACCGGCACCCCACCGGACCGCGACGCCGCCCTGGTGACCCGGCTGCGGGACGCGGGGGCGGTGATCCTCGGCAAGACCAACCTCTCCGAGTGGGCGAACTTCCGCGCGGAGAAGCCGACATCCGGGTGGTCGGCGGTGGGCGGGCAGACCCACAACCCGTACGTCCTGGACCGGAATCCCTGCGGGTCGTCCGCCGGTTCGGCCGCCGCGCTCGCCGCGTCGTTGTCGCAGGTGGCGATCGGCACCGAAACCGACGGCTCGATCGTCTGCCCCGCCGGAATGAACGGGGTGGTCGGCCACAAACCCACCCTCGGGCTGGTCAGCCGGTCCGGCGTGGTGCCGATCTCCGCCGAACAGGACACCGCCGGGCCCATGGCGCGCAATGTCACCGATGTCGCGCTCACCCTCGCGGTGCTCAGCGGCGACGACAGCGTCCGCCCCAGTACGCCCGGCGGCACCAGCGGAACCAGCGGCCCCGGCGGTCTGCGCGGAAAGCGGATCGGTCTGTGGCGGTTGCCCTCGCTCGGTCCGAAGGTCGACGCCCTGATGACCCGTACGGCACAGAGGCTGCGCTCCGCGGGAGCCGAGGTCGTCGAGGTGACGCCCCCGTACCAGGACCGGCTCGCCGAGCTCGAATTCCCGGCGCTGTTCAGCGAATTCCACCGGGACATCGACGCCTACCTCGCCACCCGCCACGGGCCGCGGAACCTCGCCGGGCTCATCGCCTTCGACCGCACCCACCCGGCCGAACGGACCTGCTTCGCCGGTCAGGAACTGTTCGAGCGGGCACTCGCCGCGCCGCCCACCACCGACCCCGCCTACCGGGCGAAGCGCGCCGAGTTGCGGGACCTGTCCCGGCGTTCCCTCGACGAGACCATCGCCGCCCACCGTCTGGACGCCATCGCCGCGCCGACCAACCCGCCCGCCTGGACGACCGATTGCGCGCGGGGCGACAACGACGTGATCCCGTCCTCCACGCCGGCGGCCGTGGCCGGTTACCCGTCCCTGTCGGTGCCCGCCGGGTTCGTCGACGAGCTGCCGGTCGGCCTGCTCCTGATGGCCGGTGGCCACCGGGACGCCGCGCTGCTGTCGTTGGGGGCCGCGGTGGAGCACCGCCTGCACGCCTGGCGAGCGCCGCGCTACCTGCCGTCGGTGGGCCCGGAGCGCTCCTGAGGCTGAGCGGACCGCGGGCGCGGCTCGGGCGTGGCCAGGGCCCGCCGGTTGTGCCACCACGGCACGAGCTGGACCACGCCGAACGCCACCTCGACGACGAAGAACGGCCACAGCACCCGCGGGGCCCCGTGGGCCAGCGCGTATGCCTGCCAGGAAGCGAACAGCATGCGCGCGGCGGCGTCGAACAGTCCGTGCACCGGCAGCGGCCGGACGACGCGCAGCAGCGCCCGGACGACCACCACCGAACCCATCAGATTCGCCAACAGGGTCTGCAGGGGTTCGCGGGGCGGCATGGCGCCCAGTCCGAGCGCGCCACCCCACGACGACAGCGCGCCGTGCACCAGCGCGTAGGTCCACGGGGTCGCGAACCCCGCCGTGACGACGAGGTCGTACCAGGCACTCGTGCGCACCACGCGCAGATAGGACGGGCGGGACGGGGCGACAAGGCGTATCACGGCGCGACTCCTGGTGTTCTCCTGGCCCGGTCCTGGGGCCCGGTCTCATGACGCGATCTCCAGCCGCGGTCACACGACGGCGACGCCGCACGCTAAAGGGGGGAGTAGGGTCCAAGGTCAAGCCCACGACCTGACGGGGAGTCGTGCTCATCGGGGAACTCGCCGCGCAAGCGGGCATGACCAAGGACACCATCCGCTTCTACGAGAAGCTCGGGCTCGTCACCGGCCGTCGGCTGCCCAACGGCTATCGCGACTTCCCACCCGAGACCGTGCCCTGGCTGCTCTACGTCCGCA
Organism: Streptomyces sp. NPDC048196; assembly: GCF_040652715.1. Classification (NCBI taxonomy): domain Bacteria; kingdom Bacillati; phylum Actinomycetota; class Actinomycetes; order Kitasatosporales; family Streptomycetaceae; genus Streptomyces; species Streptomyces sp. NPDC048196. Next base: position 36,964 of record NZ_JBEZMM010000019.1, read on the forward strand.
CCGCTCAGACGCTCGGCTTCTCCCTCGCGGAGATCGCCCGGCTCGGCGAGGAACTGCGCGACGCACCGGACTCCGCGGCGGCACTGTCCGAGCTGTTCGCGGAGAAGATCGCCCTCATCGATGCCCGGATGGCCCAACTCGCCGCGCTGCGCGCCGATCTCGACGCCCGCGTCGGCACCGGCTGCCCCCTCCGGGCAGGCCGGCCGGCGGACTGAGCGCCCACGACGTAAATCCATGGTCGACTCCGCGCCGCGGCTCCTATGATGGCCGGATCTGACCGCCGACGGCCAACTGCCGCCCTGTCCGCGCCGCCCGACCACGCACCGCACGTCCGCCGGCGCAGGGATGAATGACTGCCGATCACCCACCGCACACCTTCCAGGTCGATCTCCGCGGCCTGGTGGACCTGCTCTCCCACCACCTCTACTCCAGCCCCAGGGTCTATCTGCGCGAACTGCTGCAGAACGCCGTGGACGCCATCACCGCACGCCGCGCCGAACAGCCCGACGCGCCCGCCCGGGTGCGCCTGCACGTCGACGAACCGGGTGTGCTGCGCGTGGCGGACTCCGGGGTCGGCCTGACCGAGGCCGATGTGCACCATCTGCTGGCCACCATCGGGCGCAGCTCCAAACGCGACGGCCTGGAGTCGGCCCGGGCCGGCTTCCTCGGCCAGTTCGGCATCGGGCTGCTGGCGTGTTTCGTCGTCGCGGAGGAGATCCGCGTCGTCAGCCGGTCGGCACGGGACGCCGCCGCCCCACCCGTGGAGTGGACGGCCCGGGACGACGGTTCGTACACGGTGCGCACACTGCCCGAAGGCGCACGTCCGGAGCCCGGCACCACCGTGCACCTCACCGCCCGGCCCGGCGCCGCCGAATGGCTCACCGAGGCACGGGTCACCGCACTGGCACGGGACTTCGGATCGCTGCTGCCCTATGACGTACGGGTCGGGGACGAGCCGGTCACCGACCGTCCGGCCGTCTGGGAGCGCCCCCACCCCGGCCCGGCCGCGCGGCGCGCCGCCCTCGCCCGACACTGTCACCAGCAGTTCGGTTTCACGCCGCTCGACGCCATCGACCTCGACCTGCCGGTCGCGGGGGTACGCGGTGTCGCCTACGTTCTGCCCTCCGCCGTCAGCCCCGCGCAGCGTGCCGGGCACCGGGTCCACCTCAAGGGCATGCTGCTCACCGAACGCGCCGACGAGCTGCTGCCCGACTGGGCGTTCTTCGTCCGCTGCGTCATCGACACCGACAGCCTGCGCCCCACCGCGTCCCGCGAGAGCCTGTACGCCGACGAGACCCTCGCGGCGGTCCGCGACGCCCTCGGCGCGACGATCAAGGAGTGGTTCACCGGTCTCGCCGGCGGGGAGCCCGAGCGGCTCGCACAATTCCTCTCCGTGCACCACCTGGGTGTGAAGTCGCTGGCCCGGCACGACCGGGAGGTGCTGACGACCATGCTGCCGTGGCTGCCGTTCGAGACCACGGACGGGCAGCTGCCCCTGGAGGAGTTCGCCCGCCGGCACCCCGTGGTGCACTTCACCCGGACCGTCGAGGAGTACCGGCAGGTCGCCGCCATCGCCGCCGCCCAGGGCATCGGCGTCGTCAACGGCGGCTACACGTACGACACCGAGCTCATCGAGCTGCTGCCGACGGTACGGCCCGGCACGCACGTCGCCGAGCTCGACGCCGACACCGTCGCCGCCCACCTCGACCCGGTCGACCCCGCAGAGGAACTGGCGGTGTCCGGATTCCTCGGCGCCGCGCGCGGCAAGCTCGACCCGCTCGGTGTCGACGTGGTGCTGCGCACCTTCCACCCGGTGTCCGTCCCCGCGCTCCACCTCGACGACCGCTCGGCCCGGCAGGAACGCGCCCGGGCCGAGGAGGAGGCACAGGCGGACGACCTGTGGGCCGGCATCCTCGGCAGCCTGCGCGGCAGCGCGCCGCGCGCCCGGCTCGTCCTCAACCACCACAACCCACTGGTCCGCGGCATCGTCCGGATCGCCGATCGGGAACTCGCCGGCACCGCCGCCGAGGCACTGTACGGCCAGGCCCTGCTGATGGCCCAACGCCCCCTCCGCCCCGCCGACTCGGCCCTGCTCAACCGGGCGTTCCTGGATCTGCTGCGCCGGGCCACGCACTCCGACGGCCCGGGGGAGGCCCGATGAACGAGGACGTCCGCAGGCTCCGCGAGATCGCGGAGATCCGCCGGGGGCTGGCGGACAACCTGGAGGCCCCCAACGGCCCGGTCCGCAACGGCCGGGCCGAGGAACTCGTGGACCGGTCCGAGCGGACCGGCGACCGGCGACTGCTCCTCGACGCGCTCTTCGGGCTGATCAGCGGCTACCAGTTCAGCGCGGAGAGCGAGAAGATGTTCGTGCCGTTCTCCCGGCTGCTGCGCATGTGGGACGAGGATCCCGGGGACTTCGACAGCTACGCAGTCCACCGGCTCCACTGGCGCTTCAAGTGGGTCAGCAGCGGCATGATCGACCACCCCGGCATTCCGCCGGCCGCCATCCGCCGCTGGCTCACGGAGATGGCCCACCGCTACCGCACGGCCGGGTACTCGCTGCGTGCGGTCCGCGCCGCCGAGTTCCGCCTCGCCGAGCACCTGGGCGACGACGCCCTCGCCGGCCGGTTGCTGGCGGAGTGGATCGCCGCCGACCGCGACGAGATGAGCGACTGCCACGCCTGCGAACGCAACGCGCAGGGTGCCTGGTACGCCGACCACGGTGACGACGCACGTGCCCTCGACCTCTGGGCGCCCGTCCTGAACGGCGAACTCAGCTGCCGCGAGGAACCGCACCGCGTCCTCTCCCGGTCCCTGCTGTCCCTGGTACGCCTCGGACGGTACGACGAGGCCCGCCACCACCATCTGCGCGGCTACCGCATGGCCCGCGGCAACGAGAGCCTCCTGCCGACCATCGGCCGCCACATCGAATTCTGCGCTCTGACCGGCAACGAGGCCCGCGGCCTGGAGATCCTGGCCGAGCACACCGCACATCTCGACAGTGACGGGGACCTGCTCGACCGGCTGGACCTGCTCGCCCCGACGACCCTGCTGCTGCGGAGGCTGGTGGCGCTGGGCCACGGCGAACGGCCGGTGCCCGCACCGGGCGGCACCACCTCCACCACCGCCCACCTCCTGGCGCGTACCGAGGCTGCGGCCGGCCGCCTGGCCAGGCGCTTCGACGAACGTAACGGCACCGATGCGGTCAGCGGCCAGGTGGCCCGGCGGACGGCCGGCACACCGCTCACCGACCGGCTGCCCCTCGGTGTCCGCGCCGCCCGGCTCGTGCCGCCCACCACCGTCCGTCCGGAGGCCGCTGCTCCGGAGCCCGCCCCCGTGCCCGCACCGGTGGAGGCGGCAGCGGCAGCCCAGGCCGCCGACGACGTCGACGGGTTGCTGGCCGACGCCCGCCGCCTGACCCGGGCCCAGCACCCCGATGCCCACGCCGCCTGGAGTGCCGTCGCCGGCGCCGCGGAACGCACCGGCACCGAACTGGACCCGCGCGCCCGCGCCGAGGTGACGGACCACCTGGCCAGGGACGCCTTCGACGACCCGGACACCGCGATACCCCTCTTCCGTACGGCCGCCGAGCGGTTCGAGGCCGCCGGCGACCCGGGCGAGGCGGCCCTGTGCCGGGTGCGCGCCGCCTCGTGTGCCGCCGTCGCCGGCCGTCCGGAAGAGAGCCTCGCCGAACTCGACGCGGTCTGCGACGAGTTGGGTGCGCTGCATGCCGAACGCAGGGCCGCCGCCTACCAGTTGGTCGTGGCGCGCAACACCGCCGCGCGTACCCGCCTGGGTGTGCTCCACGCGGCGCCGGACCCGGCAGCGTCCGCGGCAGCCCTGGAGGGCGAGCTGCGCGCGGTGCTCGCCTTCGCCGAGCAGCACCGCGGCGAGGAGTGGATGCCGGCCGGCCTCGCCGACGCCACCTGCCTGCTGGGCAGCGTGGTCGAGGGGCGAGGCGACGCACCGCGGGCCGCCGAGCTGTTCGGCCGGGCGGCGGAGCTGTTCCACGAGGCGGCCGTGCCCTGGTACGCCGCCGAGGCCGAGGCCCAGCTGGCCGAGCTGTCCTTCCAGGAGGGAGATCCGCGGACCGCCGAGAAGTCCGCCCGGGCCGCCCTCGAACACGGCGGCGAACTGCTCAACCCCGTCGGCTCCGCCCGCCTCCGTCTCGTCCTCGCCGAGGCGCTGGCCGCCCTCGGTGGCGACGACGCCGAGGTGGCCGCCCATGCGCTCGACGCCACCCACCGGGCGGACGAGGCCGCCGACAGCGCCGGGCTCGGTGCCTGGGCGCGGTGGGTGCTCGGCGGTGCGCTCCTCCGCCTCCGGCGTTTCGAGGAGGCGGCGTCCGTTCTGGAGAGCGCCCTGCCCGACCTCCAGGAGCACCACACCGAAGGCCGGATCGTCCAGGCCCGCCGGTGGCTGGGCCAATGCCTCGACGCGCTCGGCGACGCGCGGGAGGCGAGCGAACAGTTCCTGCTCGCCGCCGACATCGCCAAGGGCTGGGACGGCCAGCGCGACCATGCCGTGCTCGCCCAGCTCGCCGGTGACGCCCTCCACCGCGCCGGGCTGCACGAACAGGCCGCCGCTGCCTACGCCCGTGCCGAGGAGCTCTGGCGCGCCCTCGGCCAGCCGCACGGCGCGGCCCGCGCCGTGCGGGCCCGCGCATGGCTCGCCCTGCGGGACGCGGAGAGCGGCCCGCAGGGCGCCCGGGTCCTGATGGCCACGGCCGAGCAGCTGCTCACCGGGGCCCTCGCCGCGACGGCGGACGACGAGCGGCGCAACCGGCTGCGGTCCGAACTCGCCGGCACTCACCGCCAGACCGCGGAGCTGCTGCTCCGTGCCCGCGGCTCCGGGCCCGGCGGCGCCGAAGCCGACGCCGCCGACGCCGCCGACGACAAGAACGGCAACGGCACCGTACCGCGCGCCCGCGAAGAGGCCCTCGGTCACATGGAGAAGGCCATCGCGCTCTACGCCGCCCTCGGCCGGGACGGCCGGCACGACCACAACTCCGCCCAGTTGACGGCGGGTTGGCTGGAGGCCGGCCTAGGCCGCCGCTCCGCCGCCGGCGCCCGGGCCCGTACCGTCCTGGACGATTACGACCGCGACCGAAACCACGACCACGGCGACGTGGACGGGGCGGCGGACGGCGAGCGGGAGACCGTGCAGCGGCACCGGGCGGACGCCCGGGCGCTGCTCGACCGCGTCGGGTAGGCCGCCGGGCCGGCTACTTCGCCTTCTGCGCCTGCGCCACGATCTTCTTGGTCAGGCCGAGTCCGGCGGCGCCCTTGTCGTTGGACTGGACGTTGTAGAAGGTGGTGACCACGACGTTGCCGACCCGGGACGCCACCAGTGTGGTGCCGCCTTCCCACTCGGGGGCGGTGAGGACGGCCTTGAGGGTCTGGTCGCCCACCTTCGGAACGGTGGCGGTCTTGATCGTCACCGCGGCGGTGGTGCCGTTGGACTTGTCCGTGAAATGCGCACAGTGCCGCAGCACCTGGCCCAGGCGCAGCATGACCGTCTGCGCGTCCTTGCCCCGGAAGCTGTCGACCTCCTGATTGAACTCCTCCTGGGAGGCGTTCGCGAAGTCGCCCTGGGCGAATGCGGCGCTTTCCAGGCCGGTGGTCTGGATCCAGGCGCTGGCCTCCAGCTTCGGGCAGGCGCCGGCCAGGTCGAGGGGTGCCTTCGACGAGGCGGGCGCGAAGGCGGTCCCCGAGTCACGGGTGGCGTGCGGGTCGGCCTTGTAGCCCTTGGGCAGTTCGCCGACCGGAAGCAGCAGGGCCTTCAGCCGGGTGCCGTTGAGCAGGCCGGCGTCCGGGCCGCCGGCGGAGTCCGAGGACCCCTTGTGGCCTGCGGACGCGTCGGACGACGGGTGGTCGGAGCCACCGGACGAACAGGCGGCGAGGGCGAGCGGCAGCACGGCGGTCGCGGCGACCGCCGTCAAGGCACGACGAAGCTTCATGAAGCCTTCTTCTGGATCAAGAAAGGAAGTGAGGAAAGCACGACGAGCCGTCGCGGTATGGGGGTGCGCGGTGCGGCAGGCGCTGATCGTAAGGCTGAGCGGTCATGACGCCCAGTGATCCGCCGTTGGCCGGCCGTCGGTGACCGGGTAACCGGAGGGGAAAATTCCGTTAAACCGGGCAGTTGCCCTTGCATGCCGAGGATTTCCTATGGTGAATGTCACGCCGGAGCGGCTCTCGTCCGCGTCGGCGGGGGCGACGGTGCGCGGTGCGCAACGCACTCCGTGTTACATGTATCCATATGTGGCTGAAAAACGGTCAAATCTGGCTCCGTCGCGTGCGCGCCGCGCTCGCCCGACGAGCCGAGGACCCACGCCACGGAACGGGGGGCCGGTCCAGCGTCGCCGCCCAGGTCTTCGTCCTGATGTCGGCCATCGTGATCGTGCTGATCGCGGCCGCGGGCGCGGTGCAGGTGGTGCAGGCCCGGCGGGAGAGCGAGCAGACCGCCGGCGCCCGGTCCCTCGGGGTGGCGGTGGCCTTCGCCCATGCACCCGGTACGGCAGCGGCGTTGCGCTCTCCCGACCCCACGGCCGTGCTGCAGCCCCGCGCCCAGGCGACCCGGCGGGACTCCGGGGTCGACTTCGTCGCCGTACTCAGCCCCACCGGCATCCGCTACACCGACCCGCTGCCGGAGCTGATCGGCCACCCGGCCTCGGGTGACTGGGCACGGGCGCTGCGCGGGGAGTCGTTCACGGAGAAGTTCACCGGCGCACCCCGCGACGCGATCCGCGCCGTGGTCCCGGTGACCGACGCCCGCGGTGTCGTGGTGGGCGTGGTCACCGCAGGCGTGCAGATCACCACTGTGTCCGAAGCGGTGAACCGCGAGCTGCCGCTGCTCGGGGCCGCGGTCGCCGCGGCGCTCGCGCTGGCCGTCGGCGGCGCGGCGCTGGTGAGCCGGCGGCTGCGCCGGCAGACCCACGGCCTGGGGCCCGCCGAGGTGACGCGGATGTACGAACACCACGACGCGGTGCTGCACGCCGTCCGGGAAGGGGTGATCATCGTCGGCCCGGACCGGCGGCTGCTGTTGGTCAACGACGAGGCCCGGCGGCTGCTGGAACTGCCCCGGGGCGCCGAACAGGGCGACGTCCGCGAACTGGGCCTGGAGGCCGAGTTCGCCGGCCTGCTGGCCTCCTGCCGGGAGGCGACGGACGAGGTCCACCGGGTGCACGACCGGCTGCTCGCCGCCAGCTGCCGCCCGACCGGCCCGCACGGCGGCAGCGTGGTCACGCTACGGGACACCACGGAGCTGAAGGCCGTCACCGGACGCGCCGAGGTCGCCCGGGAACGCCTCCAGCTGCTCTACGACGCCAGCCTGCTCATCGGGACCACACTGGACGTGACGCACACCGCCGAGGAGCTGACGCGGGTGGCGACTCCGCGCTTCGCCGACGCCGTGACGGTCGACGTACCGGAGTGGGTGCTGCGTGGCGAGGAACCCGGTGCGAAGACGCCGGGGGAGCTGCGGCGTGCGGCAGTTGCCGGGGCGCCCGAGGTCGCCGCGGTGCCGGCGGAGACCGTGGCCTTCGTCAGGTCCGAGACCGATCCCCAGGTGCTGCTGGTGCCCGATCTGGAGGTCGCGAGCGGCTGGCGGTCACGCGCACCGGAGCTGGCCCGGACCCTCCTCCGCCTCGGATTCCGCTCCCTGATCACCGCCTCGCTGCGCACCGGGGACGCGGAACTCGGTGTGGTCCACTTCTGGCGCACCGGCGGGCGCGCCCCGTTCGAGGGCGATGACCGCTCGGCGGCGACGGAGCTGGTGGCCCGCGCCGCCCTCTGCATCGACAACGCCCGCCGCTACACGCGCGAGCACGCCACGGCCGTGGCCCTCCAGCGCAGCCTGCTCCCGCGCGATCTGCCGCGCCAGGACGCGGTCCAGGTCGCCCACCGCTACCTGCCGGCCCGGGCCGGCGTCGGCGGCGACTGGTTCGACGTCATCCCGCTGGCCGGGGAGCGGGTCGCCCTGGTGGTCGGCGACGTGGTGGGGCACGGGCTGCACGCCGCCGCCACCATGGGCCGGCTGCGCACCGCGATCCACAACTTCGCCGGCCTCGACATGCCGCCCGACGAACTGCTCAGCCACCTCGACGAACTCGTCGACCGGATCGACCGCGACGAAACCGCCGACAGCGAGGCGACCACCGTCACCGGAGCCACGGTCCTGTACGCGATCTACGACTCGGTCTCCGGGCAGTGCACCATGGCCCGGGCCGGGCATCCATCGCCGGCGCTGATCTTCCCCGACGGCACGGTCACCATCCCGGACGTCCCCGCGGGTCCGCCCCTCGGCCTGACCCAACTCCCCTTCGAGAGCAGCGAACACCACCTGCCCGAAGGCACCCGGATCGTCCTCTACACCGACGGTCTGATCCGCAGCCGCGACCGCTCCCTCGACACCGGTCTGACCTTGCTGCGCCGCGCCCTGACCGGCGCCGGGGACCGGAACGTGGACCAGATCTGCGAGGACGCCTGCCACACCCTGCTTCCCGCCGAGCAGGAGGACGACATCGTGCTCCTCGTGGCCCGCACCCGGCGCCTGCCGGCCGCCCAGGTCGCCCATTGGGACGTGCCGCACGAGCCGTCCGCGGTCGCGCCCGTCCGCACCGCCGTCAGCGAGAAACTCGCCGAATGGGGCCTCGCGGAGACCGCCTTCACCACCGAACTCATCCTCAGCGAACTCGTCACCAACGCCATCCGGTACGGCACCCCACCGGTCGCCGTCCGCCTCCTCCGCGACCGCACGCTGACCTGCGAGGTCTTTGACGGCAGCAGCACCGCCCCGCATCTGCGCTACGCCGCCACCACGGACGAAGGCGGCCGCGGCCTGTACCTGGTCGCCCACCTCGCCGACCGCTGGGGCACCCGCTACACCCCCGAAGGAAAGATCATCTGGACCGAGCAGCACGTCAGGTGAGGAGCCGGACAGCCGGGCCGGGACGGGCTTGCGAGGGGGCGTCAGGGTGAGCCGGGTCTCAACCTGACGTCCCCTCTTGTTTATGCAACGAGTTGCATAGAAGGATCGGGGCATGGCGCTCGAACACGCGATCCTCGTCTCGCTGCTGGAGCGGCCGGGCTCCGGCTATGAGCTGTCCCGGCGCTTCGAGCGGTCCATCGGATACTTCTGGACCGCCACCCACCAGCAGATCTACCGCGTGCTCAAGCGCATGGAGAGCGACGGCTGGATCGACGTCCGCGAGGTGCCGCAGCAGGCCCGGCCGGACAAGAAGGAGTACTCCGTCGCCGCCCGCGGCCGGGCCGCCCTCTCCGAGTGGCTCCATGAGCCGATCGAACCCGAGAGTGTCCGGCACGACCTCGCGGTGAAGATCCGGGGCGCCGCCTTCGACGATCCGTCCGCGCTGATCCGCGAGGTCGAACGGCACCACCGGGCACACACCGACCGGCTCGCGCACTACCTCGCGGGCGAGCGCCGGGACTTCAGCGGCCCCGACGCCCCCACGGCACCCGACGCCGGACAGCAGCTCCAGCACGTGGTGCTGCGCGGCGGCATCGCCTACGAGCGGATGACGCTGGACTGGCTCGACGACGTCCTCGTCACCCTCCGCCGGCTCGGCGCGGCAGCACCGTCCGCCGACCCGGCCCCGTAAGCACACCCATCGACCACCGACCCCCGGAAGGCAAACCCTCCATGGCCGACCAGCTGCTGTTCAACCCGCGCACCTACGACCCGGCGCACTTCGACCCCGAGACCCGCAGGCTGCTGCGCGCCACCGTCGACTGGTTCGAGAGCCGCGGCAAGCGCAAGCTGATCGAGGACTACCGCTCCCGCGCCTGGCTGGCGGACTTCCTCGCGTTCTCCGCCCGGGAAGGACTGTTCGCGACCTTCCTCACCCCGGCCGCGGCCGCCGGCGACGAACCGGGGGACAAGCGCTGGGACACCGCCCGGATCGCCGCGCTCAACGAGATCTTCGGCTTCTACGGGCTCGACTACTGGTACGCCTGGCAGGTCACCATCCTCGGCCTCGGCCCGGTCTGGCAGAGCGACAACGCCACCGCCCGCGCCCGCGCGGCCGAACTCCTCGACCAGGGCGAGGTGTTCGCGTTCGGCCTGTCCGAGAAGGCGCACGGCGCCGACATCTACTCCACCGACATGCTGCTGGAGCCCGACGGCGCCGGCGGCTTCCGCGCCACCGGCTCCAAGTACTACATAGGCAACGGCAACGCCGCCGGCCTGGTCTCCGTCTTCGGCCGCCGCACCGACATCGAGGGCCCGGACGGCTATGTCTTCTTCGCCGCCGACAGCCGCCACGAGGCGTACCACCTGGTGAAGAACGTCGTGGACTCCTCCAAGTACGTCAGTGAGTTCCGCCTGGAGGATTACCCGGTCGCGGCGGAGGACGTCCTGCACACCGGCAGCGCCGCCTTCGACGCCGCCCTCAACACCGTCAACGTCGGCAAGTTCAACCTCTGCACCGGCGCCATCGGCATCTGCGAACACGCGATGTACGAGGCCGTCACCCACGCCCAGAACCGCATCCTCTACGGCCGCCCGGTCACCGCCTTCCCGCACGTGCGCCGCGAACTGACCGACGCCTACGTCCGGCTGGTCGGCATGAAGCTGTTCAGCGACCGCGCCGTCGACTACTTCCGGTCCGCCGGCCCCGAGGACCGCCGCTACCTGCTCTTCAACCCCATGACCAAGATGAAGGTGACCACCGAGGGCGAGAAGGTCATCGACCTCATGTGGGACGTGATCGCCGCCAAGGGCTTCGAGAAGGACACCTACTTCGCCCAGGCCGCCACCGAGATCCGCGGCCTGCCGAAGCTGGAGGGCACCGTCCACGTCAACCTGGCGCTGATCCTCAAGTTCATGGGCAACCACCTGCTCGCCCCGGCCGAGTACGAGCCCGTGCCGACCCGCCTCGACGCGGCCGACGACGCCTTCCTCTTCCGCCAGGGGCCGGCTCGCGGCCTGGGCGCCATCCGCTTCCACGACTGGCGTACCGCCTACGACGCCCACGCCCACCTTCCCAACGTCGCCCGCTTCCGCGAACAGGCCGACGCCCTCTGCGAGTTCGTCACCACCGCCGCCCCCGACGAGAAGCAGAGCCGCGACCTGGACCTCCTGCTCGCCGTCGGCCAGCTCTTCGCCCTGGTCGTGCACGGCCAGCTGATCCTGGAGCAGGCCCAGCTCACCACCCTCGACGAGGACGTGCTGGACGAACTCTTCGCCGTCCTGGTCAGGGACTTCTCCGCACACGCCGTCGAGCTGCACGGCAAGGACTCCGCCACCGAGGCCCAGCAGACCTGGGCCCTGGGCGCGGTCCGCCGCCCGGCCGTCGACGACGGGCGCTCGGCACGCGTCTGGGAGCGGGTGGAGGCGCTGGCAGGGACTTACGAGATGGCGCCGTAACGCCAACTCGCTTGCTCCACAAGGCAGGTGACTGAGCAGCAGTCCGGCCGGCGTTCGGGAACGCCGGCCGGACCGCCATGCCGGCCTGCTCGCACCCGACGACCTATTCGGCCCATTCCGCCCTGGTCAGGGCGTACTCGACGTCGCCGTGCTCGGAACCGGGGATGGCTTCGGGCCAGTCGCCGAAGTAGGTGCGGACGTAGCGCAGGCCGGCCTTCTCCATCACGCGTCGGGAGGCGGCATTGACGGCCATGGTGTGGGCGGTCACCCGCTGGACACCGAGTTCGGTGAATCCCTTACGGATCAGGCCCGGGCGCCCTCGGTGGCGTAGCCGTGGCCCCAGGCAGCCCGGCGCAGGCGATAGCCGAGCTCGACCACGGCCGGGCTGTCCTCCTCGGCGGGACGGAAATGGAACCAGCCGAGGAACGCCTGGGTGTCCTTGGCCTCGGCGGCCCAGTAACCCACGGTTCCGGTCGCGGCGAAGGTGCGCATCAGGCGTGGCAGGCGCTCGGTGCGGATCGTCTCGTGCGGCGTCGGCCGCCCGCCGTTGAGGTACCGCATCACCTCCGGGTCGCCGTCCAGATCGACCAGTAGGTCCACGTCCCCCGCGGTGAACGGCCGAAGCGCGATCCGTCCGGTCTCCAGAAAGATGCTCATACGGCTCTTCCTACCACTGCTCGTGCGGCTCCTATCCCCGAGCACCTCGGCCTGCCGAGCTGGTGCGCAGGGCGTCCGGCCCACCCGTGCGGTGGCACTTCCCGCGCTCGTAGAGGTCCACCTGGCGGCCCCGGACGACGCTGGCCGAGCAGCGTACGAAGCGTGTCCGCAGCACCCGCTGCTTGGTGAGGTCGCGTACGGTGTCGGCCCGGCGCGGCCCGGGGTCGGTGACGAGCACGATGCGCCGTGCGCCCAGCATGGCGCGCTCTATGTCGCGTGGTTCAGCCTCTATGCCCTTGAGCGTGCCGGATGCCACCGGCCCCTGGGACAGGGCCAGATCGTGCAGACCGGCGAACTCATGGGGCGACACGAGAGCGGTGTCGCGGCGCGCGGCGGGGATGTAGAGGACGCCGTCGGCGGTGTCGCGAACGTCGCCGACCCTGGCTGCCGCGCTGAGTACGTCGTCGATGCGGCTCTCCTCGGTACGCAGGCGGAGCTCGAACGGGAGCAGCGCCAGGAGGGCCAGGGTGACGGCGACGGGGAGCAGCACCCGGGCGTCCGTCCTGAGACGTGCGGCGATCGTGGCGAGCAGGACACCGATCAGAAGCGCGAGCCCTGCGTACGCGAACAGCACGTAGCGTGTCACATAGAGGGGTTTGGCCAGGGAGATGAGCGCCAGTCCGACCTGCGGCACCGCGCAGAGCGGGAGCGCGACGACCGCGAGGTTCAGGCGCGTCAGCGGCGCTTGCGCGCGCGGGCGCAGCATCCCGCGGGCCTGCGGCAGACGCGTGCAGAGGGCCGCGACCGCCACGGTGATCAGCACACCCAGTACGGTCGACCAGCCGAGCGGCTTGATCCAGGAGACCTGTGAGGACTGGAGCCGGCTGGTCAGGATCACCGGCAGGGCCGCGGTAACGGCCCCGGAGGCGGCAAGTGCCCACCCCGCGAGGCGGGTTCGGCCGGGCCGGACGCACACCAGGGTGACGCCGTGCGCGACGAGCGCGAACAGCGAGAACCAGTTGAGCCATGCGGCGATCAGCGTGGCGGCCGCGTACCCGGCCCACCGCCGGCCGTCCGGCCGCTCAAGTGCGCTCACCAGCAACCACGTCGCGAGGACGACGAAGGCGAGCACGAGGGCGTACGACCGTCCCTCCTGGGCGTGCTCCTGAACCGCCGGAACGACCGCCAGCGCGAGCCCCGCAGCCGTCCCCGCCACGCCGGTGGAGAGCCGGGCGCCGACCAGCGCGGTCAGTCCGCATGCGGTGGCGGTGGCGAGCACCGAGGGCAACCGCAGGGTGACCAGACTGTCGCCGAAGAGGGCGAAGATCCCGTGCATCACCGCGTAGTACAGGCCGTGGACGACGTCGACCTGGCCGACCATGTGTCCTATCTCGGTCAGCGACCGATGTGCTGCTTGCCAGGTCGCTGCCTCGTCCCGCCACATGCTGTGCTCGCGCGTGATGCCCCACAGTCCGAGAGCGAGCGCAAGGACGGCCGGACCGGTGCAGATGGATATGCGGCCGTGCCGCACGGTGCCCCCCAAATACCTGAATGCGGAAATACCGGAACGCCTGCTGGAGCGTGCATTCCGCCAAAGCCGAAGGGGCAAGCCGTAATTGGGCTCGGTGATCTCCCCGTCGTCCGGAATCTACGCGCAGTGGGCACATTTCCTCGCCGCCATGTCACATCCAGGAACAGGTTCCGACGAAGATCACATTGAGATTTGCCGAATTGGCGGTAAATGTCCTGCCTATCGGCTTCTGTGCTGGCCCGGGTCGCCGTTGAAGGTCGGGGCGTCCCTGCATTCCCGGGGGTGAGGGTCCGGTATCGACGGCACGAGGTAATAAAATCGAAAAAACTCGGGCAGGTCCGAGTGCCTCATTGCCCGAAGGGATCCGCATGACCACGCCCACTTCTTCCGACGGCTCCTCGTCCTCGGGGAGACCGTCGCCGGACCACGACCCGTGGGCTCCGCCTTCCTCCGCGGCGGGTGAGGCCGAAGTGCCCCGCCTGCCGTACCCGGTGCCGACGGCGCAGCCGCGTAACGGCATGGGCATCACGGCTCTGGTGCTCGGCCTCGTCGGTATCGGCCTCGGCGTGTTCATCCTCCTGTTCTGGATTTCCTGGTTGCCGGCACTGCTGGCCGTGATCTTCGGTTCGATCGGCCTGAGTCACGTCCGCAAGGGCCTGGCCACGAACCGGGCCATGGCCGTCAGCGGTCTCGTCATGGGCATCGTCGGCCTGCTGATCGCCGCGGGCACCGGAGTCTTCATGGTCCTGACGGTCAAACACGCCGTCGACCACGCCCGCGAGAAGGTCAAGGAGGTCAAGAGAGAGGCCAAGGAGGAGAGGGAGGAGGCGGCGGCCGAGGAGAAGGCCCGGCATCTGCCCTTCGGGAAGTCGTACACCTTCGGTGACGGACTGAAGGTGACCGTGGCCAAGCCGACGCCGTTCACCCCGGACGCCTTCGCCAACGGTCACGCCAAGGGCAACAAGGCCGTTCAGGTCACGATCACGGTGGTCAACACCGGAAAGGAACGGGTCTCGATCGAGACCGGGCTGCCGGACGTCAATGACGCCGACGGAGCCTCTGCGCAGCTGGTGATCGACGGAAGCGGCCGGCAGAAGGTCCTCACCGGTTACCTCCTGCCCGGCCGGAAGGCCGTCGGCAAGTACGCCTTCTCGCTGCCCCCAACTGCCGCCGACCGGGCCGAGGTCGAGTTCAGCCCCGACGTGATGCGGTGGGACGACGCCTACTGGAGCGGCTCGACCCGCTGATCCGACTCCTGACGCGGCGTCATGAGGGCGTCCCCGCTCCGAGGGTGAGGCGCGGGGACTTCCCCATGAGTAGGTAATGAACAAGGCATGAGATTGTCATGTTCATTCAACGCGCGTAGCGCCCGGTTCCCGTTGTGCGGTTCCCTGAAGTGTCTCTCCAACCCCCCCCCCACACTTCTGGAGACCCCATGCGTCGTGCCGTTTTCGGCCTGTCTGCCGCCTCCGTCACCCTCCTCGGCCTGACCGCCGCACCGGCGCTGGCCGAACCGCCCGCCCCGCCCTCGACGGCCACCGCCCGCGCCGAACTCGCCGCCCTCACCGTCGCGCCCCCGCACTCCATGGACGGCTACGCCCGCGATAAATTCGACATATGGGCCAAGCAGCCCGACGGCTGCACCACCCGCCAGGACGTCCTCGCCCGCGACGGCAAGAACGTCGTCGACACGTCCGGCAACTGCCAGCCGTCCAGCGGGAGTTGGTACTCGGCCTACGACGACACCACCGTCACCGACGTCGCCCAGGCCACCATCGACCACATGGTCCCGCTCGCCGAAGCCTGGCGCTCCGGTGCCGACTCCTGGAGCGCCGACCGGCGCAAGGCCTTCGGCAACGACCTCAAGGACCCCCAGCTGCTGATCGCCTCGGAGTCCTCCAACAGTTCCAAGAGCGACAGCGGACCGGCCGACTGGAAGCCCACCAACCACGCCTTCTGGTGCACCTACGCCAAGGACTACACCCACATCAAGTCCATCTGGAAGCTCACCACCACCGACAAGGAGAAGGCCGCCCTGTCCTCCATGCTCGACAGCTGCACCAACTGACCGACGACGGGCGGAGGGTGAGCGCCCCGCCGCCTCTCAGTCCGTTCGGCACCGGCCCGTAGCGCGGTGTCCGGCCGGCCCTCCCTCCGGCCGGACACCGCGGCCGGCTCAGAAGACCCCGCGGCCGGAACGCCCGACCCTCACGAGGACCGCGCCCCGTCCGAGGACGCAGGCGCGGACATAGGGGCCCACACCCCCGCAGCGGTTCCGTTGCGCACGTGCTGCTCGTATGTGACGACCTTGGCGTGGATGACTTCCCGGCATGCCTGCAGCTCCGCCATCTTCGCTTCCACCGCGCGCTCGTGCTCGCGCAGCAGCGCCAGCCGGTCCGGTTCATTGCCCGGACCGGAGCGGACGAGGTCCGCGAACTTCCTGATCGTGGCGATCGGCATGCCGGAGGCACGCAGCCGGTCGCACAGCGCGAGCCAGTCCACGTCCGTCTGCGCATAGACGCGCTGCCCACCGGCGGAGCGGGGGATCTCGCGCAGGAACAGCCCCTCACGCTCGAAGAACCGCAGCGCATGCACGCTCATCCCGGTCAACTCGGCGACCCTGCCTATGGACATGCCGTTCACGTGCTCACCCATCCTGCCCACCCCGCCATCCCTTCCCTCCCGGTTCATCCCGTTCATCTGCTCCCTCCGCGAACCGTACCTTGACCTAGCGTGCACTCCAGCTTTTAGCGTCGTCCGCATGATCACGAAGCAGCAGAAAATCGGCACGGGATTCGGCGCGCACAGTACGGCCGACGAGGTCCTGGCCGGTATCGACCTGGCCGGCAGCACCGCGCTGGTCACCGGCGGATACTCCGGACTCGGCCTGGCAGCGACTCGCGCCCTGGCCCGCGCCGGGGCCCGCGTCATCGTCCCCGCCCGGCGGGCAGCCGTCGCCGAGGAAGCCCTGCGGGACGTCCCCGGGGCCGAGGTCCGCACGCTCGACCTGGCCGACCTGGAAAGCGTCCGGACCTTCTCCGACCGCTTCCTGCAGACCGGGCGCACCCTCGACATCATCATCAACAACGCGGGCATCATGGCCTGTCCGGAGACCCGCATCGGGCCCGGCTGGGAAGCCCACTTCGCCGTCAACCACCTCGGGCACTTCGCGCTCGTCAACCGTCTCCGTCCCTGCCTCGCCCCCGGCGCCCGGGTGGTGGCCGTGGCCTCCTCGGGGCACTTCCTCTCCGACATCCGTTGGGACGACCTCCACTTCCGGACCGGCTACGACCGCTGGCTCGCCTACGCGCAGTCCAAGACGGCCAACGCCCTCTTCGCCCACCACCTCGACCGCCTCGGCGCCGCGAGCGGACTGCACGCCTTCGCCGTGCACCCGGGCAGCATCCTGACTCCGCTGCAACGCCACGTCCCGCGCGAGGAGTGGCTCGCGCACGGCTGGGTCACCCCCGACGGCCGGCCGGCCGACGGCTTCAAGACGCCACAACAGGGCGCGGCCACCGCGGTCTGGGCCGCGACCTCACCGCTGCTCGACGCGTACGGCGGTGCCTACTGCCAGGACTGCGACCTCGCGGACCCGGCCGACACCGACGACATGCTCGTCGGCGGTGTCAAACCCTGGGCCACCGACCCCGAAGCCGCCGCCCGCCTCTGGGAACTCTCCAGCGCCCTCACGGAGACGGATTTCTGAGCCGTCCGGGCGTCGCCGGCCGCCCTCGCCCGTGCCCGCGGTAACCGTCCGGCGGAAGTGACCGGCGTGACCGGCGCTCCCCGGCTCCCGCCGGACACCTGCGGTGCTGGGCAACGCCGACGGGACGTGGCACGATCGCGCTCGTGACCAGCAGACCCACCACGGCCCAGTCCCTGCGCGATCTCGCGCTGCTGCGCCGCGTCCGCGACCGGATCGACCGGGAGTACGCCCAGCCGCTGAACGTCGAGGCGCTCGCCCGTGGCGTGAACATGTCGGCCGGGCACCTCAGCCGCCAGTTCCGGCTGGCGTACGGCGAGTCCCCGTACTCCTACCTGATGACGCGGCGCATCGAGCGCGCGATGGCCCTCCTGCGCCGTGGCGACCTCAGCGTCACCGAGGTCTGTTTCGCGGTGGGCTGCTCGTCACTGGGCACCTTCAGCACGCGCTTCACCGAGCTGGTCGGGATGCCGCCCAGTGCCTACCGGCGCCAGGCGGCGCTCGCACCGGCGGAGCTGCCGCCGTGCCTGGCGAAGCAGGTGACCAGACCGATCAGGAATCGAGAAGCGCAGGTCACCGAGCGGCTCTAGCGTGGGAGCCATGGACATCACCATTCACACCAGCTTCCTCCCGCACGACGACCCGGACGCCTCCCTGGCCTTCTACCGCGACACCCTCGGCTTCGAGGTCCGCAACGACGTCGGGAACGGCAAGATGCGCTGGATCACGGTCGGCCCCGCAGGCCAGCCCGACACGTCGATCCTCCTGGCGCCGCCGGCCGCCGACCCCGGGGTCACCGACGACGAGCGCCGCACCATCACCGAGATGATGGCCAAGGGCACCTACGGCTGGATCCTGCTGGCCACCAAGGACCTCGACGGCACCTTCGAACGGGTGCAGGCCGGCGACGCCGAGGTCGTCCAGGAGCCGACCGAGCAGCCGTACGGCATCCGCGACTGCGCCTTCCGCGACCCCGCCGGCAATCTGATCCGCATCCAGGAGCTGCGCTGAGCCTGCCGGCGAGCGTAGCCATGACCACGGGGAGGGGGCGGGGCCGCGACGCCCCGCCCCCTCCGCCTGCCGGGTGAGCGCGTCGTCACGCGCCGGAACGCGGCCTCAGCCCGTGCCGGCGGAGCGCGCCGCCCAGCGCTTCTCGACGCCGGCCAGGCGCCAGTACGCCAGCGCCGCGGCCCACACCACCACGAACAGGCCGACGATGATGAAGCCGACGTTGTCGAGGTCGAGGCCGGAGACCCAGCCGGTCACCGGGTCGCTGAGGCCGAGCTTGTCGTGGAGCACGGTCACCAGCTCGATGGTGCCGATGAAGAGCGCGACGGCGATCGACAGGCCGGTGATGGTGAGGTTGTAGTAGACCTTGCGCACCGGGTTGGAGAACGCCCACTGGTAGGCGAAGTTCATGAAGGTGCCGTCGAGGGTGTCGAACAGGCTCATGCCCGCGGCGAAGAGCAGCGGCAGGCACAGGACCGCGTACCAGGGCAGGCCGGCCGCGGCGCCGCTGCCCGCCATCACCATCAGGGTGACCTCGGTGGCGGTGTCGAAGCCGAGCCCGAAGAGGAAGCCGAGCGGGAACATCTGGCCGGGGCGGGAGATGGAGCGGGTGAAGCGGCCCAGGAAGCGGTTCATGAAGCCCCGCGAATCCAGCTGCTGCTCCAGCTCCGCCTCGTCGAAGCGGCCTTCGCGCATCCCGCGGAACACCCGCCAGATCCCGGTCAGCGCAATGAGGTTGAGGGCCGCGATGAGGTAGAGGAACGTGCCCGAGACCGTGGTGCCGACGGTGCCGAGGATCTGGTGGGTGCGGGATTCGTCGTTGAGGAGGGTGCCGGCGAGCTGGGCACCGCCGGCGACGAGGGCGGCCATGACGACCACCACGCTGGAGTGGCCGAGGGCGAACCAGAAGCCGACCGACACCGGACGCTTGCCGTCGGCCATCAGCTTGCGGGTGGTGTTGTCGATCGCGGCGATGTGGTCGGCGTCGAAGGCGTGCCGCATGCCCAGGGTGTAGGCGGTGATGCCGAGTCCGACGCCGAAGACCTGGCTGCCGACGGAGTAGTGGTGGGGCACCACGAGCAGGAACAGCACGCCGAAGGCGACGACGTGCAGCCCGGCTATGACGGCCATCAGGCCCGCGGTGCGGACGGTGTCCTGCCGGCGCCAGCGGAACGTGGCGAGGGCAGGGGTGGTCGGGGTATCGGTGGACAGGGCCATCCGGCGGTCACGCTCCAGCACCTCGTGGATCACTTCGTGAGATGCCGTGGCCGGTCTCCTGGCTTACGGGTGCACGCGTCCTGCCCCGCCTTCCCGGCCGCAGGCTGCGGTCAGTGGCGTCGTACGCGCACCGTGCGCGTAGCGAAAAGGGTGGAAACTCCCCGATCACAGTGGCGAGGGCCGCTCCGGTCTGGGACCACGAGGTCCGTCACCGGCTTCCCGAGCACCACGGCGCGCCAACCTTACGGGTCGTCCGACGATCCCTTCAAGCCTGCACAACTGTGCAGGTATCCAAGATCACATTCTGTGACCTGCAAAGATGTCCTCATGCATCTCGTCCCGGCCGAGCGCGCCGACCACCGCACCATCGACGGCCACCGCGTCTGCGACGCCATCGCGGCCATCGGTGAGCCGGGCGAGGTCCGGGCCTGGGCCGACCGCTTCGCCCTGCTCGCCGATCCCGGACGCCTCGCCCTGCTGCTCGCCCTCCACCGGGCCGGCCCCATCGCCGTCTCCGACCTGGCGGTCGCCACCGGCATGAAGGACACCGCGGTCTCCCAGGCACTGCGCCTGCTCCGGGCCGCCGGAGTGGTCGAGGGCGCCAAGGACGGCCGGGTGGTGCGCTACCGCGTGGTCGACGACGCGACCGCGGAACTGCTGACGCAGTGCACGACGGCGGGGCCCGCCGTGCTGGACAGCGGACCCCGCGCCGTGCGGTCGCCCCGGACTACTTGACCGAACCGGCCATGATCCCCTGGACGAAGTGCCGTTGGAACGCGAAGAACACGATCAGCGGCACGATCAGGGACAGGAAGGCGCCGGGCGCCAGCACGCCGATGTTGCTGCCGAACTGCCGCATCTGCGACTGCAGGGCGACCGTCAGCGGCTGCGACTCGTTGTCCGCGAAGAGCAGGGCGACCAGCATGTCGTTCCAGACCCACAGGAACTGGAAGATGGCCAGGCTGGCGATGGCCGGGCGGCCCAGCGGAAGGATCAGCTGGGAGAAGATCCGCCATTCCCCGCCGCCGTCCATCCGCGCGGCCTCCAGCATCTCCTTGGGAATCTCCGCGAAGTAGTTGCGCAGCAGGAAGATGGCGAACGGCAGACCGTACGCGGTGTGGAACAGGATGACACCCGGGATGGAGCCGAACAGGCCGAGCGCGCCGAACAGTTTGGCCACCGGCAGCAGGCCGATCTGCACCGGCACCACCAGCATGGCGACCACGACCAGGAAGATCCAGTCCCGGCCAGGGAAGTCCATCCAGGCGAAGGCGTAGCCGGCCAGTGCGGCGATCACCACGACGGCGATCGTGGTGGGCACCGAGATCAGCACGGTGTTCCAGAAGGCCTGGACGATGCCCGAATCCTTCAGCAGCGCCGCGTAGTTGTCGAGCGACAGCCGGCCGGGCGCGGTCAGCGCGGTCCACCAGCCGCTGTTGGCGTTCGCCTCCTCCGTACGCAGCGAGGAGATGAACAGGCCGGCGGCCGGGGTGAGCCAGACCAGGCCGATGACCAGCAGGAACAGCTGGATCACGGCCCGGCTGAGCCGCTTCGCCGGGCGGGCCGACCGCCTGCGCGGCGGGACGGTTTGCTGGACGGTGGTCATGACTGGCTCCTGCGGAAGCGACGGATGTTGAGGGCCATGGCCGGCACCACCAGGAGCAGCAGCAGGACGCCGAGGGCGCTGCCCAGTCCCTGGTTGTTGCCGCCGCCGAAGGAGACCAGCCACATCTGCAGGGCCAGGACGTTGGCGTCCTGCTGTACGGGCCCGGGCGCGATGATGTAGACGAGGTCGAAGACCTTCATCACGTTGATCACCATCGTCACGAACACCACGCCCAGGACGGGCCCGAGCAGTGGCACGGTGATCCGGCGGAAGACCTGCCACTCGTTGGCGCCGTCCATCCGCGCGGCCTCCAGCACGTCCCGCGGCATCGAGGAGAGCCCGGCGCCGATGAGGACCAGGGCGAAGCCGGTCCAGATCCACATGTAGGCGCCGATGATGGCGGGGGTGATGAGGGCCGGGCCGAGCCAGGCGATGCCCTCGTACGGCGGGGCGAAGTCCTTCGCCGGGAGCTGCAGGGCGTACGACCCCGAAGCGAGACCGGTCAGCCGGTAGGAGCCGTCGGCCGCGGTGGTCGCCGTGCCGGCCACCTTGCCACGGGAGTCGACGGCCTCGACGGTGAGCTTCGGCAGCCCGCGTTCACCGCGGTCCACGGTGCCGGGCTTGCCGCCACCGCCGGGGGTGAAGTCGAGGTAGACCACACCGCGCAGTTCACCGTGGCCGGCCGAGGCCCCCGCGGCCCCGGCCGCGGGCCGCGCCTGGTGCGGCATGTCCTTCGGCGCGACACCGACCAGGCCGAGGTTGACGACCTGTCCGGGATCGGTGCGGCGCGTCGTGCGGTAGCCGCCGTCGGGGCGCTTGGTCAGCTGCTTGTCGCCGAGCCGGGCCTTGGCCGTCGGGAAGGAGGTGGACTCGCCCTGGAAGCTGTCGTGGATGCCGACGGTGACCGCGTTGAGCACACCGCGCTGCGGATCCTGCTCGTACGCGAGCCGGAAGATGATGCCGGCGGCGAGGAAGGAGATCGCCATCGGCATGAACATCAGCAGCTTGAACGCCGTCTTCCAGCGGATCTTCTCGGTCAGCACGGCCAGCACCAGACCGAGTCCGGTCAGCAGCGCGGGGGCGAAGACGACCCAGATCGCGCTGTTGCGGATGGCCCGGAGCGTGGCCGGGTCCTGGAACATCTGGGTGTAGTTGCCGACCCCGACGAAGGTGTCACCCGAGGCGTCGTACAGGCTGCGGATGACCGAGAACACGATGGGGTACGCGACGAGCGCCCCCAGCAGCAACAGCGCGGGGAAGAGGAACACCGCGGCGATCCGGCGGCGGCGCCGGACGGCGCGCCGCGCGGGGGCGGCGGCCGTCCGGCGGGGAGTGCCGCCCGGGGGGAGGGGCGGGCCGCCGCGCGTGGTGGCGGGCGGCACCGCTGAAGTGGTGGCAGGCATGGCTGGAGCCTCGGTCCTTACTTTCCGTACGCCTTGGCCGCGGCCGCTTCGAGCTTCGCAGTCGTGCCCTTGGGGTCGGACGGGTCACGCAGGAAGTCCTGCAGCAGCTTCCACTCGCCGGCGCCCTGGGTGCCGCCGAAGGCCGCCGGTGCCTGGTCGGACATGTCGAAGCGCACCGAATTCCCGGCGCCGGTCAGCGACTTGGCCGCGTTGCGGGTGACCTCGTCGTGGTAGGCGGACGCCGGCACCTTCTTGTTGGGCGAGATGTAGCCGCCCGCCTTGGCCCAGATCGCCGACGCCTCGGGCGTGCCCAGGTACTTGACCAGTTCCATGGCGGCCTTCTTGTTCTTGCCCGCCTTGAGCACCACCGCGGCGTCACCGCCGCTGACCACCGGCGCCTTGCCGCCGTCGACCGACGGGAACGGGAAGAACTTGGCGTCCTCGCCGACCTTCTTGTGCAGCTCGTCGGTGACCAGGGCGCTGACGAAGTCGCCCTCGTAGACCATGGCGGCCTTCTGCTCGGAGCCGAAGACCTGCTGGACGGACTCGGGGAAGTCGGTGCGCAGCGCGCCCGATCCGCCGCCGGCCACCAGGTTCTTGTCGCCGAAGAGCTTGCCGAGCGTGGTCAGCGCCTTGACCACGGAGGCGTCCGTCCACGGGAGCTTGTGGGCGGCCAGCTGGTCGTACTTCTCCTGTCCGGCCTGGGAGAGGTAGATGTTCTCGAACCAGTCGGTGAGCGGCCAGCCGGCCTCACCGGCGACCGAGAAGGCCGGGACGCCCGAGTCGGAGAGGGTGCGGCCGGACTTCAGCATCTCCTGGTACGTCTTCGCGGGCTTCACCCCGGCCTGCGAGAACGCCTCCGGGCTGTACCAGACCGTCGACTTGTGCGACGCCTTGAAGTACAGGCCGTAGTACGTCTTGTCGACCGTGCCGTAGTCCTTCCAGACCTGTGCGAAGTTCCGCTTGGCCTCGGCGCCGATCTCCGCCGAGAGGGGCGCCAGCCAGCCCTTCTTGGCGAACTGCTGCAACACGCCGACCTGCGGCACCATCACCACGTCGGGCGCGTTGCCGCCCTCGATCTGGCTGCCGACGACGGTCGAGACGTTGTCGCCGGTGGAGGAGAAGACCACCTTGGCGCCGGTCTTCTCGGAGAACCCGTCCAGCACCTTCTTGAAGTTGGTCTGTTCCACACCGGTCCAGACACCGGCCACGGTGAGCGTCTGGCCGCTGAGTTCCTGCTTGCCGCCGCCGGCCGAGGCGCCGCCGCCGCAGGCGGTGGCGGACAGCGCCAGGCCGAGCACGGCCGCGCCGGAGAGGGCGGCTCGGGTGTGTCGTACGGAGGGTCGTCTCATGGTGGTTTTCCCTTCGGGAGGACTGGCGGGGCGTCGGGGGGAGGGGTGTGGGGCTATCGGGGGGCGGGTACGGACGCGGATCCGGGGGCGTGCATCCACCAGGCGGCGGTGGAGCCGGGCAGCGTTCCCGCGGGGCAGTCGCCGCTGGCCAGCAGCGGGACGCCGGGGGCGGGGGCAGCTACCGGCTCGGTGCCGAAGTTGATGGCACAGACCAGACCGTCGCCGCGTTCGAAGGCCAGCACCTGGGGCGGGGAGGGGAGCCAGCGCAGCGTTCCCTCGCCGAGCTGGGGGAGGCTGCGGCGCAGCTGCAGTCCCTCGCGGTACAGGTGCCAGAACGACCGGGTGTCGGCCAGCGCCCGGTCCGTGGCGTGGTCGGCGAACCACTCCGGCTGCGGCAGCCAGGGCCGTGCCGCGTCGGTACCCGCGGTGAAGCCGAACGGGGAGGCGTGCCCGGACCAGGGGAGCGGCACCCGGCAGCCGTCGCGGATGTGCTGCCGGCTGCCGGTGCGGTGGAATATCGGGTCGGTCAGGACCTCGTCCGGCAGGTCGACGACCTCCGGCAGCCCCAGCTCCTCGCCCTGGTAGATGTACGCCGCGCCGGGCAGCGCCAGCATCAGCAGGGCGGCGGCCCGGGCCCGGGCGGGCCCGAGGCCTCCCCCAGACTTCGTCCGGGAGGTGCCCCCAGGACCACTGCTGGGTTCGGTCGCGTACCGGGTGACGGTCCGGACCTGGTCGTGGTTGTTGAGGACCCAGGTGACGGTGGAGCCGGTGCCCGCGATGTCGGTCAGCGCCTCGGAGATCACCGTGCGGAAGGTGTCGACGTCCCAGCGGGCGGTCAGCAGGTGGAAGAAGAACGCCTGGTGCAGCTCGTCGGGCCGGACGTACGCGGCCTGTTCGCTCGGGGTGCGCACCGAGACCTCGCCGACCAGCAGCCGGTCGCGGCCGTCGCGGGTGGTGTACTCCTCGCACAGTGCGCGCCAGTCGCGCCACACCTGGTGCACCTCGGGCTGGTTCCAGGCCAGCGGGTTGACCGAGTCGCGGGTCCGCTCGTCGGCCGCCGGGTCGGGGGAGTCGGGGAGCTCGGGGTGCTTGAACAGTCCGGCGGCCACGTCGATCCGGAAGCCGTCGACGCCGCGGTCCAGCCAGAAGCGCAGCACCTTGTCGAAGTCGGCGGGCACCGCGGGGTTGCGCCAGTTCAGGTCGGGCTGCTCGGGCGTGAACATGTGGAGGTACCACTGGCCCGCGGTCCCGTCCGCCTCGGTGACCCGGGACCAGGCGGGGCCGCCGAACATCGCCCGCCAGTTGTTGGGCGGCAGTTCACCGTCCGCCCCGCGCCCGTCGGCGAAGTGGAACAGCGCGCGGGCCTCGCTGCCCGGCCCGTCCTCCAGGGCCGCGCGGAACCACGGGTGCTCGCTGGAGCAGTGGTTGGGGACGATGTCCAGGAGGACCTTCAGGCCCAGCCGGTGCGCGTCGACCACCAGCAGGTCGAATTCGGCGAGGTCGCCGTAGACCGGGTCGACGTCGCGGTAGTCGGCGACGTCGTAACCGTGGTCGTGCTGCGGGGAGGGGTAGAAGGGGCTGAGCCAGATGCCGTCCACCCCGAGCTTCTTGAGGTACGGCAACCCCGTGCGGACACCGGCCAGATCGCCGATGCCGTCACCGGTGCTGTCGAGGAAGCTGCGGACGTAGACCTGGTAGATCACCGCGTCGCGCCACCAGCGCTGAGCCGTGTCCGGGGACGTGGTCCCGGTGGCCGGCCGGAACGCGGGGGCGGCCGGGCCGGTGAGGGGGAGGGAGGGCGCGTCTTCGGCCGGGGAGCCGTTGTCTGCGGTGGCGATGAGCATCTGCCGTGATCCCGTTCTTGCATGAGCATGCCGTGCGGCCTGCCGGGGTCGCTGTTATGCATGCATGTTAAGTAGGCATGTCTTTTCGGTGTCAACGAAAAGGAAAGAACTACTTGGCGGATGCCCCGATTTGTCCTGCATTCTGATGCGCGTCGACGCACGTCCGTTACTTAACAAGTAACTAGGCGAGAGAGGGGGAGAGGTCGGGCGAGGGTCAGCCGCGGCTGACGATGGCCCGCAGTTCGCGCTCCAGGCGCGCGACGGTGGCGTCCGTGCTCAGCCGGTGGACCAGCGCGTCGTGCATCACGGCCTGCACCGCCAGGCTCACCTGGTCGTAGCGCGGGCTCTTCAGTCGCGGCCGGGCGGTCAGCACCGCCCGCTTGAGCGTCGGCAGATACGGGAACCGCCGCACCAACTGCGGATCCGCGTACAGATCGGCCCACACCGGCGGCAGCGCGCCCTCGGTGAGCACCCGGCGCTGCACCGGCTCGGACGTCAGATAGGAGATCAGCGCGGCGGCCGTCTCCGGATGCCGCGAATGCGCGTTGACGGCCAGGTTGGAGCCGCCCAGCGCGCTGGCTCCCGGCCCGTCGGGACCCGGCAGCGGCACCGCGCCGAACTTCCCCGCCACCTTCGAGGTCGGGCCGCCGGCCAGCGCGTACGCGTACGGCCAGTTCCGCAGGAACAGCAGATGGCCGTCCTGGAAGGACTTGCGGGACTCCTCCTCCTTGTACGCCAGCGCCCGCTGGGGGATCCACCCCTCGCGCACCCCGTCGAGCAGGAACGACAGGCCCCGGCGGGCCGCGGGGGAGTCCACGGTCACCCGGGTGCCCTCACCGGCGAGCACCGAACCGCCCGCCGACTGCACCGCCTCGACGACGTTGGCGGTGAGCCCCTCGTACGGCAGGAACTGGCCCGCATAGCCGTCCAGTCCGTACTTGGGCGCGACCGTCTTCGCCAGCTGCGCCAACTCGGCCCAGGTGCGCGGCGGCCGGGCGCCCTCCCGGTCGAGGACGTCCTTGCGGTAGTAGAGCAGCCCCGCGTTCGTCACGTACGGAACCGCGTAGAGCCGGCCGCGGAAGGTGGCGGTGTCCACCACGGGAGGCAGGAAGCGCTTCAGCGGGAACCGCGCGCCGTCCACCGGCCGGATCCAGCCCGCGGCCGCGAACTCCGACGTCCAGGCCACGTCGATGTTCAGCACGTCGAAGCGGGCGCTGTGCGAGCGCAGCTCGGTGACCATCTGGGCCCGGACCTCGTCGGCCGCGTCCGGCAGCTCGACCAGCGTCACCTTCTCGCGCGGGTGGTGGACGTTCCAGCCGTCGAGGACGCCGCGCAGATAGCCCGTGAGGTCGCCGCCGGTCACGAGCGTGATGGGGCCCCGGCCATCCGGATCGCCGAGCGGCTCACCGGCCCGGGCGCCCGCACTCCCCGCGAACAGCAGCGAAAAGACCAGCAGAGCCCTCGTGGCGGCACGCTTCCACCGCATGGGCTCCTCCTTGAACCAGGCGTCGACGGGACACTGGACCGACAGCCCGCCCCATGTATACCTGTTAGCCATGCGGGATACTAGATGTCGCAGGGAGATACGACGACCGACCGGCTCACACCCGGATGAGTTCACATAACCGGCATGTAGGGCGGGGAGGGAGAGGAAGAGCGTGCGGCTGCCACTCCTTGCTCTGTTGGTCAGCGGACCCGCACACGGCTACGAACTCAAACAGGCCCTTGAGAACCTCCTCGGCGCGGCATACCCTCAGCCGAACGTCGGCCAGATCTACGTCACCCTGAGCAGGCTGGAGAAGGCGGGCCTGATCGAGGGAGAGGACGTCGAGCAGTCGGACCGGCCCAACAAGCGCATCTACCGGATCACCGCCGCGGGGCGGGAGGCGGTGGACGCCTGGTTCGACGAGGCCACCGCCGAACCACGGGTGCGGGACGAATTCTTCATGAAGCTCGCCGTCGCCTCGCAGACCGGGACCGCGGACCGGATCGCCCTGATCAACAAACAGCGCCGCCAGTACCTCAACACCATGCGCGACCTGTCGAAGCTCGCGGCGGTGGAGGACCGGGGCAACCCGATCGCACAGCTGCTGATCGAGGGCGCGATGCTGCATCTCCAGGCGGATCTGGACTGGCTGGAGCGTTGTCAAGAGGAGTTGGAATGAACCGGGACGAGCCGTCCGGCCCGATAGTGAGGGCAGCCGGCCTGGTCAAGACCCACCGGCCGGAAGGTGCCGCCCCCGTCCATGCCGTGCGGGGCGTCGACCTGACCGTCGAGCGCGGCGAATTCGTCGCCGTGACCGGCCCCTCGGGTGCGGGCAAATCCACCCTTCTGCACCTTCTCGGCGGCCTCGACCGCCCCGACAGCGGCTCCCTGTGGCTCGACGGCCGCCAGGTCGACGGCTACCGCGAGGCCCGCTGGGCGGAGCTGCGCCGCAACCACATCGGCATCGTCTTCCAGTTCTTCAACCTGGTCTCCAACCTCTCGGTCGCCGACAACGTCGAGCTCCCCGCGCTGCTGGCCGGCCGCTCCCCCCGGCAGGCCCGGACCGCCCGCACCGAGCTGCTGGACGAGCTCGGCCTGACCGGCAAGGAGAACTGCACGCCCGGCGAGCTCTCCGGCGGCGAACAGCAGCGGGTCGCCCTCGCCCGGGCCCTGGTCAACGCCCCCAGCCTGCTGCTCGCCGACGAACCCGCCGGCAGCCTGGACAGCAAGGGCACCCGGGAGGTGCTGCGGCTGCTCGCCCGCTTCCACCGGCGCGGCCAGACCATCCTCCTGGTCACCCACGACGCCAGGTTCGCCAGCGCCGCGGACCGGGTGATCAGCTTCTTCGACGGTCAGGTCGTCGACGACGCCCACCTCGGCAGCGAGCCCGGCCGCCCGGCGACCGGCGTGTCCGACGTACTGAAGCTCAAGGGCTGACCCGTGCGAGCGGCAGCACGTTGGACCCAGGCGCATCTGAGAGCACACCGCCCGGCGGCCGTGCTCATCGTGCTCGCCACCGCCGGGATCACCGTCTCCCTGCTCCTGGCCACCGCCCTCTTCTCCTACGCCACCGACCCCTGGCAGCGGATCTTCACCCAGTCCGCCGGCGCCCACGTCTGGCTCCACACCCAGGCCGGGGCCCGCGCCGGCTCGCTCGCCGCACTGGACGAGGTGCGGACCGCCGCCGGCCCCTACCCCACGGTGCGGACGACCGCGAGCCTGCAGCCCGGCGGCGCCCGGGCGGCACTGGAACTGCGCGGCGTCCGCGGGCGTCCCGCGACCGCCGCCCCGCAGACCGTCGCGGGCCGCTGGCTCGACCCGCACACGGATGCGGGGACCACCCGGGGCATCGTGCTCGACAGCTCGGTAGCCCGGGCAATCTGGGCCAAACCGGGTGATTCCCTTGCGTTGAGCGGCTTCCCGACGCCCCTGCATGTGGTGGGCATCGCCGACACCGCCGAAGCGCCCTTCCGGGCCGGTGAGACCCCCGGCGTCGCCTGGGTGCTCCCGCAGACCCTCGCCGCCTCCGACGCGGGCGCCGACCAGCGCGGCCGCGCCATCGGCCTCCGGCTCACCCACCCCGAGGACACCGACTACGTCGTCCAGCGGGCGGTCACCCAGCTCGGCGCCGACCAGATCACCGACGTCTCGACCTGGCGCCAGGCCAAGGCCGAGGCCGCCGGCGACAACGGTCTGCTCGCGCGGCTGCTCGGCCTCTTCGGCCTCGGTGCCCTGCTCGCCGCCGCGCTCGCCGTGGGCGGCGCCATCAGCACCAGGATCCGCGGCCACCTCCGCGACATCTCCGTCCTCAAGGCCATCGGCTTCACCCCGGGCCAGGTGGTCCGGATGTTCCTCGTCCTGCACCTCGGCTTCGCGCTGCTGGGCGTCACCCTCGGAGCCCTGGTCACCCAGCTGCTCGGCCCCCTGGTCCCCGGCCGGATCGGCGAGGCGACGGCCCTGTGGGCACAACTCCCCGCACACACCTGGCTGCCCCTCGCCGTATGCGGTGGCGTGGTGGCCTTCATCGGCGCGGCCACCTGCCTGACCGCATGGCGCGCCGGCCGGGTACCACCCGTCCCGGTGGCCCGCGCCGCCGCACCCGCCGCCGGCGGCGGATCCGGCCTGACCCGGCGCGCCCTCGGCCTCAAGATCCCCCCGGCCCTGGTCCTCGGCTGGCGCGGCGCCTTCCACCGCCCCCTGCGCTCCTGGGCGGCCGTGGCGCGCCTCGCCGTTCCCCTGCTGCTCATCACCATCGCCCTGGGCACCTGGAGCACCCTGGACCGCTTCACCTCCCGCCCGGAAAGCGTCGGCCTGGCCGCATCGCTCACCGTGCGCTCGGACTCCCTGAGCGACCAGCAGGTACATCAACTCCTCGCGAAACACGGCAAGTTGACGTCCTACCCCGGCGCCGAGGTGCAGGCGCTGGTCCCCGGCCAGACCGGCACGATCACCCTGCGCGGCCTCGGTACCGACGCCCACCCCTACCCCTTCGCCCTCACGGAGGGCCGCGCCGCCCACGGCCCGGACGAGGCGGTCGCCGGCGCCGGCCTGCTGGAACTCCTCGACGCACACGTCGGCGACTGGGTCCGGATGACCGTCGCCGGCCGCCCGCACGTCCTGCACCTCGTCGGCCGCAGCATCGAGACCGAAGACGCCGGCCGGGTCATCTCCACCACCCTCGACACCCTGCGCGACGACGGCCCCGGCGCCCCGGCGGCCCGCCCCGACTTCTACAACCTGGTCCTGCCCCACGGCACCGACCCCGCCGCCGTACGCGACGCCCTCACCAAGGCCTCCGCGGGCCGCCTCGAAGTACGCCAGATCCCCAACCCCGCCGACCAGCTCTCCGCGATCCGCGGCGTCGCCGCCGGACTGATCGCGGTGCTCACCCTGATCGGACTCGCGGAACTGGCGACCACGGTCGGCGCCGCCGTACGCGACCGCAGCCGCGACCTGCTCGCCCTGCGGGCCGTCGGCCTCACCCCCCGCCAGATCACCGCCGTCATCGTCTCGGCCACCGCCTTCATCACCCTGGCCGCCGCGCTCACCGGCACCGCGCTCGGCCTGCTCGCCTCCCAGTGGCTGATCGACCTCCAGGGCGAAACGAGCGGCTGGGGCACCGGCATCGCCCAACTCCCGCCGGCCGGAACCCTGGCCCTGGTCGTCGCCCTCGCCGTCACGATCTCCGCGGCGGCCGCCGCCCTCCCGGCCACCCGTACGGCGCGCCGACGCCTGGCGGACTCGGCGGCAGAGGTGCTGTAACGGGTGGGGAAATCCACCGGTCCAGCGGTGGGGCCAGCCGCATTCTCCTGCCGAAGGCCGGCTCATAGCGTCAGCGCCATGACCACTTCCCTCTCTGCGCCGGCGGCCTTACCCCGCGCTCGCCGTGGACTGCTGGTGTTCCTCGGCCTCGCGTATCTCGGCATGTGGCTGGCCATGTCGCCACTCCTGCTGAGCGGCTTCCGCCGGAGCGACGGCCGGGCGGAGACCGGAGATCTGGAGCACGTGTGCATCTCGGCGGCGATGCTGGCGCCGGCTCTCGCCGCGGTCCTCGTCATCCGCTTCATCGAGCCGGCCGGCAGGGGACGGGTGCGGGACGCCCTTGCCCTGCGGTGGCCCGCACCCCCGGGACGTGCGGTGCGGGCGTGCCTGCCGGCCGTCGCCGTCCCTGCCGTCCTCACCGTCGCGGCTCTCTGCATCGGCAGCGCGGCCGGCGTCTACTCCTGGGGCGAGCTGCGCCGGGACGAACTCGGTACGTGGGCAGCACGGATGCTGCCGGAGCTGCTGATCTCGCTGCCCCTGTTCTTCGGGGAGGAACTGGGCTGGCAGGGGTACCTGTTTCCGCGCCTGGCGCGGGACGGGCGGGGGCTGCGCCTGGTGTGGGCGTACGTGGCCACCAGCATCGCGTTCGCCCTGTGGCACCTGCCCACCCTGCTGGTGGGCGGGCAGTATCCAGGGCGGCCCTGGTACGTGTCCGTGCCCGCGATGCTGGTGAGTTGTACCCTCGGGCTGCCGATCTTCACCTGGCTGCGGCTGCGTTCCGGGTCGGTGATCCCGGCGGTCGTCGGCCATGCCTGCGTCAGCACGGTCAGTGTGAACATGGTCAAGGAATTCGCCGATCCGCACCTCACGCTCGACCCCCTGCACATGGGGCTCTTCGGCTGGCCCGGCTGGCTCACCATGGGCGCGTTCGTCGCTTTCCTCGCCCTCACGGGACGGCTCCGCCTGCCGTCGGCCCCTTCCTGAAGCGCACCGGCCGCGGCGCCGTGGCCGTCACTCCGTGGCGGTCACTCCGTGGTGGGGCCGAGTTGGACGCAGCATTCCCCCGGGCGGGGTGCGAGGACGGCCGCCACGCCGCTGACCTTCAAACCCTGCAGATATCCGGCGATGAAGGCGTGGTTCATCCCGCACACCAGGTCGGGGGCCCGGGCTGCCAGCGGGTGGAACGGGCAGTTGCGCAGCCGGAGTTGGGTGGACGTTTCGCGGAACGGCTCGAAGCCGTGCTGGTCGAGCATCCGCTCGCAGACGTTGAGCCCGCGTTCCGTGCCGAGCCGGCCGGGACGGGTCTGCTCCCGTTCGGCCTCGCCCAGTTCCCGGCCGCGCCGGCCGGCCGTGCGTACCGCGGCGTGGGTCGCGGTTTCGCCCTCGTCCTCGCTCAGGACGGCCTCCAGCAGGAGGTCGGCGAGGAGCTCGTGGCGGCGGTCGGGGATGCTGACCCGGATCTCGCTGTCGGTGGGTTCGTAGACCTTGGGCTGCCGGCCGACCTTCCGGATGCCGCCGGGCGAGGCGTAGCGGGCGCGCAGCAGACCGGCGTCCACCAGCTTGTCGAGATGGAAGGCGGCGAGCTTACGGGAGATGCCCACACTGGCGGCCGCCTCGTCCCGGGTGACGGGGCGGCCCTGGCGCCGGATGAACGCGAACATCTGCCGCCGGGAGTCCTCATTGAGGACGCTCACGGACTCGATCGCGGCGTCGTCCGGGCGCCTCTGCGGCGTTGCGTCGGGATCCACCCCTCCACGATAACGCGCACACCGGTAGGTCCAACCGGTAAATCGTCACGATGTGCGGCGCTCACCTGCCCGTCTTGACGCCCCTCCGGAATAAGACCAAGATTTGTTGGTGAAAAGGAGGTGGTCGGCATGGCTGATCCGTTGTCCGGCCGTGCCAAGCGGCCGGTGAGTGCCGCACTGGCCGGTCCGTACGGGCACCCGTTCCATCCGATCCTGGTCACGGTCCCCATCGGCGCCTGGGTGGCCGGCGTGGTCTTCGACATCGCTTCGCACCTGGTGCACGATCCGGCCTTCCTGGCCCAGGGCGCGATGTGGCTGATCGCGCTGGGCGTGGTCGGCGCGCTGGTCGCCGCGACGGTGGGGTTCCTGGACCTGTTCGCGATTCCGCCCGGGACCCCGGCGTTCCGCGTCGGTCTGCTGCACATGACGCTGAACCTGCTGGTCACCGCCGCTTAC
This sequence comes from Streptomyces sp. NPDC048196, assembly GCF_040652715.1. Lineage (NCBI taxonomy): Bacteria > Bacillati > Actinomycetota > Actinomycetes > Kitasatosporales > Streptomycetaceae > Streptomyces > Streptomyces sp. NPDC048196. The sequence continues at coordinate 70,129 of NZ_JBEZMM010000019.1, forward strand.
GTGGGCAACTTCCTGTGGCGGCACGCCGGTCACGGCCCCGCGGGCAGCGTCGGGGCCGGGATGCTCACGCTGAACGCCGTGAGCCTGGTGGTCCTGGGCGTCTCGGGATACCTGGGCGGCAAGCTCGCCTACCGCTACGGGGTGCGGGTCGCCGACGAGACCACGCAGGCCGAGGGCTTCGTTGCCGGACGACCCGGAGCGGACCGAAGCACCGGCTGACCCTTCCCCTCCACCGCGGTCGCGCGTCGTCGCGGCGCGGTGGCCAACCCGTTCACCAAGAGGCGCAAGAGGAGTCCCGATGGACATCGCCGCACTGATCGCTTGGCTGATCACCGCTTTGGGCGGCTTCTACATGCTCGGCACCTGGCTCTCCCGCGGAGGGGCCTCCGGCGGCACCAGCCGGCTGCCCGTCCCGGTCGTCTTCGGACACTTCGCGCTGGCCGCGGCCGGCCTGGTCGTCTGGATCATCTACTTGATCACCGACAAGGACGCGCTGGCCTGGACCGCCTTCGGCCTGCTCGTGCCCGTGGCCCTGCTCGGCTTCACGATGCTGGCCCGTTGGATCCCCGTCCACCGGGCCCGCGCCGCCGCCGAGGCCACCGCGGGGACGCAGGCCGAGCCCGCCGAGCGGCACTTCCCCGTACCGGTGGTCGTCGGCCACGGACTCTTCGCCGTCATCACGGTCGTCCTGGTCCTGCTCACCGCCCTGGGTATCGGTGGCAGCTGAGATGACCCACCGACCCCAGGCCGCCATGGACCTCGCCCCCGAGGATCCGGAGATACCGATACCCGCCCCGGCCGCGCTGCGCGTCGTCCACGAAACGGACGGCATCGACCTGGCCGCCGCGGAACGCGCGGCGGGACGGTTCCTGCAGGCTCTCGGCATCTCCACCGAGAACGAGAGCCTGCGCGGGACCCCCGGCCGCATGGCCCGCGCGTACGCGGAGCTGTTCAGCCCCCGCCCCTTCGACCTCACGACCTTCCCCAACGACGAGGGGTACGACGAACTCGTGCTGGCCCGCAGCATCCCGGTGCGGTCGGTGTGCGAGCACCATCTGCTGCCGTTCGTCGGTACCGCCCACGTCGGCTACCTGCCCGGACGGCGGATCCTGGGCCTGTCCAAACTGGCCCGGGTGGTCGAGCACTTCGCCTGCCGTCCCCAGGTCCAGGAACGCCTCACCAAACAGGTCGCCGACTGGTTGCAGACGCAGCTGGACCCCAAGGGCGTGGGCGTCGTCATCGAAGCCGAACACACCTGTATGACGCTCCGCGGCGTCCAGGCCACCGGCTCCAGCACCCTCACCTCCACCCTCCTGGGCACCCTGCGCAACGACGCCCGCTCACGCGCCGAATTCCTCGCCCTGAGCGGCCTGCCCACCCGATAGCCGGTACCCAACAGGCCCCTGAAAGCCAAGACTTCACCTCGTCACGGAACGGACCGAAAGACCGCCGCATGGAAATCTGGATCAATCCCGCTTGCTCCAAGTGCCAGTCCGCCCTGTCACTGCTGGACGCGGAAGCAGCGCAGTACACGGTGCGGCACTACCTGGAGGACCCGCCGACCGTGGACGAACTCGCCGCCGTCCTCGACCGACTGGGACTGGAGCCGTGGGACATCACCCGCCTCGGCGAACCCGCCGCGGCCGAACTGGACCTCGCCACATGGCCGCGTGAACCCGCCGACCGCACGCGGTGGATCGAGGCACTGGCCGCCCATCCCGCGCTGATCCAGCGCCCGATCATCACCGCCGACGACGGCACAGCGGTGGTGGCCCGCTCACCGGAATCGGTGCGCTCGGCGCTGCGGTAGCCCGGCACAGCGGGGGCTGGCACGATGAGCGTCCATGGATGATCACGTCGCCCCCACCACCCAAGCGCTGGACCTGATCAAGGACCGCTTTCCGCACGCCCTGGGTGCCGTTCTCGGGGGCTCGGCCGCCCAAGGCCGGGCCACCCCGACCAGCGATCTGGACGTGGCGGTTCTCCTCCCGGACGGCGACACCAGCCGCCGCGAGGTGGTACGCCACGGCGGCCGCCTGGCCGAACTCTTCCTGCACACACGCGCGGATGTCCCGGAACACTTCGAGAGGGACAGACTCCTCCGCCGGGGCACCCTCCTCTTCATCTACGACCAGGGTCTTCCCCTGGCCGACCCGCACGGCCATCTGGCCCGTATCCGTGAACAGGCCCGAGCAGTGCTCGCGGCGGGCCCTCCGCCGCTCACCCCGGCGGAGTGGGAACGAGGACGCTATGTCCTCACCTGTTTCCTGGACGACCTGACCGATACGTCACCTGCCACGTCACCGACCGGGCGGTACGAACAGCTCTCCCTCGCCGACTTCACCTTCCGTGAGGCGGCGCACCTCCTCATCGCTCACCACGGCTGCTGGACCGGCATCGGCAAATGGCTGCCCCGCAGGCTGCTGAGTGCGGACCCGGTACGAGGCAAGGCCCTGCTGGACGGCCATCGGGCCGTGGCCGAACACGCGGACCCAGCCCCCTTGGCGGTGGCCGCCGAGCAGGTGCTCGACGTTCTCGGCGGGCCGCTCAGGGAGGGGTACACACAACGCTGGCGCGCCTGAGCCGGCCCGTCATGGCCGGTCAGGCGGTCAGCCGGCGGACCAGGGTGACGAGGCTCTCGCGCTGGGCTTCCGGTCCCGCCTCGGCGACGGCAGGCATGAGCATGCAGGCCAGTTGCGGCAGCGTGAACCAGGATGCGGTCAGTGCGATCACCGCGTGCATCAACTGGCCGGCGCTGACCTGGTCGTTGAGGGCCCCGGACTTCTGGGCCCGGGCGACCGCGGCGATCTTCTCGTCGTAGTGGCCGGTGCGTTCGGACTCGGCGACCACCCGGTCCTGGTACTGCAGGCCTTCCCAGGCGAGCAGCCGCACGAAATGCGGGTGCTCGCGGTGGTAGTCGAAGACCCGGCCCGCATAGTCGCCCAGGTCCCGGGCCTGTTCGGCGGTGAGGGGTACCGCGGCCGCGATCTTCTGCAGTTCGGATTCCTGCACCGCCACGAACAGCTTTTCCTTGCTGCCGAAGTACTGGTAGATCCGCTCCTTGTTGACGCCCGCCCGGGTCGCCACCCGCGCCACCCGGGCGCCTTCCGGGCCGAACTCGGCGAACTCCTCCACCGCCGCATCGAGCAGCAGTTGTTTCGTACGTGCGGTGTCCCAGGCCATGCCGCCACCCTAACTCACGTCCAACCAAAGGGTTGGATTCTGTGGCGGGCCTGTGCCAAACTCCAACCTGACGGTTGGAGAATCTGCTCCGGCCCATCTGACCAGGGGGAATCCATGTTCATGTCCACGTCCACCGGCCCGTGCACGACCAGGTCCAAGTCCATGAGCGCGCCTGCCCGTGTCCCGTCCGTCCATCGTCGGGCGCTGATCACCTGGATCGCCGTCTACCCCACGATCACGGTCGTCCTCGGCCTGCTCGGCCCGGCCACCGCCCCTCTGCCACTGGTGCTGCGGACGCTGATACTCACCGCGATCGTCGTCCCCGTCGCCGCCTACGTCCTCATCCCCTTGCTGATGAAGGCCAACGCCGCGCTCACCCGCCGCTGACCCCCCTTCACCTCGCGGACCGTCACAACATGACGTGCTTGACCTGGGTGTAGTCGAGCAGCCCGGTGAGCGAGAGGTCACTGCCGTGGCCGGAGTGGCGTACGCCGCCGTGCGGCATCTCCGAGACCGTCGTGCCGTGGGTGTTGATCCAGACGATGCCGGTGTGCAGTGCGCGGGTCGCGCGCATGGCACGGTCGTGGTCGCGGGTCCAGACGCTCGCGGCGAGTCCCTGGCGTACGTCGTTCGCCAGGCGGAGGGCCTCGGGCTCGTCGGTGAAGGGCTGCACGGTGACGACCGGGCCGAACACCTCGCTCTGGACGATCTCGTCCCCTTGCCGGGCGCCCGTGACCACCGTGGGCCGGTGGAAGTAGCCGGGGCGGGGAAGGCCGGCGCCGCCGGTGACGACCTCGGTGTGGGGTGGGAGGCGCTGCAACTGCCCCTGCACAGAAGCGAGTTGGTCCGCACTGGCAAGAGGTCCGAAGTCGGCGCGGTCGTCGTCGGGTGGTCCGGGACGCAGCCGTGCGACCCGGTCGGCGAAGGCGGCCACGAAGGCGTCGTGGACCCGCTGGTGGACCAGGATCCTGGTGGCGGCCGTGCAGTCCTGCCCCGCGTTGTAGAAGGACAGCGACGACAACTGCGCGGCCGTCTCGTCGAGATCGGCGTCGTCGTACACCAACACCGGTGCGTTTCCGCCCAGTTCCAGGTGGAGCCGCTTGAGGTCGGCGGCCGCCGCGGCGGCGATCTCCTGCCCCGCTCGGACGCTGCCGGTGACGGCCACCAGCCGGACCCGCGGGTGGGTGACGAGGGAGCGCCCGGTGTCGCGGTCGCCGCACACGACGTTGAGCACGCCGGGCGGGAGGTGTTCGGCGGCCAGACGGGCGAGGAGGGCGGCCGAGGTCGGCGTGGTGTCGGACGGTTTGAGGACCACGGCATTGCCGGCGGCCAGCGCGGGCGCGATCTTCCACGCGGCCATCATCAGGGGGTAGTTCCACGGTGTGATCTGGGCGCAGACACCGACCGGTTCGCGGCGCAGGACGGAGGTGCGCCCCGGGGTGTACTCGGCGGCCGCCGCGCCCGGGAGGTTCCGGGCGGCTCCCGCGAAGTAGCGCACCACGTCCACGACCGCGGGAAGTTCGTCCGCCAGGAAGAGGCGGCGCGGCTTGCCCGTGTCGGTCACCTCGGCGCTCGCCAGCGTCTCCGCCTCCCGCTCCAGGGCGTCGGCGATGCGGAGCAGTGCGGTCTGCCGGTGCGCGGGAGTCGTCATCGACCAGCCGTGCAACGCCCTTTCGGCGGCCCGGCAGGCCGCGTCGACGTCCTCGGGTCCGGAGCGCGCGGCCGTGCCGTGCTTCCGGCCCGTGGCCGGGTCGACCAGCGGCAGCGTGGCACCCGAGGCGGCCGGCACCTCGTGGCCGTCGATGTGGTTGAGGACGGTCGTGCGGCGGTCGGGGTCAGCCACGGCGCAGTGCCTCCTCGGCGGCGGCGCGGCCGGTGCGGACGGCGCCCTCCATGTATCCGGCGACCCACTGGTCGGAGCCGCAGACGTAGAACGGCGGTTCGTGGGTGCCGTGCAGCGGGCCGACCGCCATGACCTCGCCGGGCGGCCACTGGGTGACATACCCCTGGGTCCACGGATCGCTGCCCCACAGCCGCAGGTGGCAGGCGGTCGGCCGGTGGGCCTGGTCGCCGAACATGGCGGCCATCTCGGCGAGCAGTTCGGGGGCCCGGAGGTGGGGTGGGGTGCCGAGCAGGACGCCGTAGCGCTCGGGCGGTACGAGCGCCGACAGGATGCCTTCGTTCTGCGGCCAGGTGCTGCCCAGCACCCCCTCGGACTCGGACAGGCCGTTCAGATCGTCGGCGCGCCAGAAGGGGCGGTCGTAGACGGCGGTGAACTTGGCGGCGGTCGCGTGGCGTTGGCGGTGCAGGGAGGCGAGCCGGGCCTCGCTCACGCCCGTGACGGCGACGGAACGGAGCGGGCCCACGGGCAGGGCGCTCACCACGGCCCCGGCGGTGAGGACTTCGCCGGTGGCCAGGCGTACGGTGCACCGGCCGGGGAGGACATCGACCGCGGCGACCGGCGAGCCCAGCCGGACGCGGGCCCCCAGCTCGCGGCCCATGACCTCGGCCAGCGTCGCCGAACCCGCCGCCGGCCGCAGTCCCTCCCACTCCGCGTAGTCGTAGTCGCCCGTGCCGGAAGCCGGGACCGCGGCGCTCTTGCGGAGCGCTGCCAGCAGCGAGATCCGCTCGTACGAGCCGCCGGCCAGGGCGAGTTGGCCGATGTCCCACAGACGGACCACGGCCGGGGTGGCGTGCCGGGAGCGCAGCCAGCCGGCCACGGAGAGCCGGTCCAGTGCGGTGGCGTCCGGATGCGACCAGGGGTCGTCGGGGTCGACGGTGGCGGCCAGGGCGGTGAATTCCGCGCTGAGCCGCTCATGCAGCAGCGCGTCGCCGGGGCCGAACCAGTGCGGCGGGTCGCCGGCCGAGCGGCCCTCCGGTGTGGCCCGGGTGATGCGGCCGGGTTCGGCGACATAGCTGGGGACCAGTGCGAGGCCGAGTTCCTCGGCGAGTCGGAGGTAGGCGGTGTGCCCCTGGCCGACCACCTCGCCGCCCAACTGGACGGTGCGGCCGTCGGGCGTACGGGTCTGCTCGACCCGGCCGCCGACGCGGTCCCGGGCCTCCAGGACGAGCACGTCGGTGCCTGCGCCCGCCAGATCCCGGGCGGCGGCGAGCCCGGCCAGGCCGGCGCCGAGCACGATCACGTCGTGATGCATCGTGGTCACTTTTCTGTGGGAGGGCTCAGGCCAGGACCAGGCAGTGCTCGGGCCGCCAGCCGAACTCCACCGTCTCGCCGCCGCCCCAGCGGTCCTCCATACGCGCGCGGTCCGTGTTCTGCTCCAGGACGGACAGCGTGACGCCCGGGGCGAGTTCGATGAGGTAGGTGGTGGTCGGGCCGCTGTAGACGGTCTCGCGGATCACCCCGCGCAGCACCGGCATGTCCGGTTCGAAGTCCGACAGCCAGATCTTCTCGGGGCGCACGGACACACTGACCGCCGTGCCGTCCGCGATACCGGTCCGGGCGCCGACGGGCAGGGCGGGCCCCTGTTCCAGGGCGACCTCGCCACCCCGGTACGTGCCGGTCATCAGGTTGGAGGTGCCCATGAAGGAGGCGACGAAGCGGGTGGCGGGGTGCTCGTAGACGTCCTCGGGCGTGCCGCACTGTTCGATGCGTCCGTGGTTCAGCACGGCGATCCGGTCGGACATGGTCAGTGCCTCGTCCTGGTCGTGGGTGACGAAGACGAAGGTGATGCCGACCTCGCGCTGGATCTGCTTCAGCTCCACCTGCATCTGCCGGCGCAGCTTGAGGTCGAGGGCGGCCAGCGGCTCGTCGAGGAGCAGGACGGCGGGACGGTTGACCAGCGCGCGGGCGAGGGCGATCCGCTGGCGCTGGCCGCCGGAGAGGGTCCGGGGTGCGCGGTCGGCGAGGCCGTCGAGCTGGACCAGCTCCAGCATCTCGCCGACGCGCTGCCGGATCTCGGCCTTGCCGACGCCCTTGCGCTTGAGGCCGAAGGCGACGTTGTCGGCGACGTTGAGGTGGTCGAAGAGCGCGTAACTCTGGAAGACCGTGTTGACGTTGCGCTTGTTCGGCGGCAGTGCGGTCACGTCCTCGCCGGCGAGCAGCACCGAGCCCTCGGTGGGGTCGCTGAAGCCGCCGATCATCCGCAGGGTGGTCGTCTTGCCACAGCCGGAGGGACCGAGCAGGGAGAAGAAGTGGCCGGCTTCGATGTCGAGGTCGAGGTGGTGCACGGCGTAGGAGTCGGCGAACTGCTTGGAGACGCCGTCGAGCCGGACGGCGGGGGTCGCGTCCATGGAGTCACTCTCCGGAGAGGATGTCGAGGCCGCCGCGGCGGCCGAAGAGGCGCGGGATGAACAGCGCCAGGGCGATCAGGCAGATGGAGCCGACGAGCATCAGGGTGCCGACGGCGTTGATGGTGGGCTGCACGCCGAAGCGGATCGCCGAGTAGATCCGTACCGACAGCGGCTGCGGGTCGACGCCGGTGGTGAAGTAGGCGAGGACGAAGTCGTCGAAGACCAGCGCGAAGATCAGCACGGCGGAGGCGAGCACGGCGGGCAGCAGGGCCGGCAGGGTCACCAGGCGGACCGCCTGCCAGCGGGTGGCGCCGAGGTCCATGGCGGCCTCCTCGACCTCCGGGTTCAGCGCGGCGACCCGGGAGCGCAGGATGACCGTGACGTAGGAGATCGAGAAGGTGATCTCGGCGAGCATCACCGTGCCGGTGGAAAGGGCCACGCCCAGGCCCTTGAACAGCAGCATCGACGCGACGCCGGTGACGATCTCCGGCGTGATCAGCGGCACCAGCATGACCAGGCCGGCCAGCGAGCCGAGCCGGGTGCGGCAGCGGACCAGGCCGAGCGCGAGCGCGACGCCGAGGACGACCGAACCGGCCATCGCCACCAGGGAGATCCGCAGGCTGGCGCCGAGCGACGAGAGGAGGACGTCGTCGTGGACGAACGCGTGGTACCAGCGCAGGCTGAACCCGCCGAAGACGGTCAGGGACTTCTTGGTGTTGAAGGAGAAGAGCGCCACGACGGCGATGGGCAGATAGAGCAGCGCGAAGAACAGCCCGGTGACGGCGAGGAGGATCCGCGGCCTGCGCTCGGTGCGGCCGCGCCGTGCCCGGGCCCGGGCGGCCGGGCGGGCCGGGGCGGTGGCGGAGGGCGTACGCAGCAGGGTCATCGGCGGGCCTCCGCCTCGTCCTTGCGGGTGCGGCGCAGATAGCCGAACATCCCGATCAGCAGGACCAGCATCAGCAGCATGGTGAGCGCGGAGCCCAGCGGCCAGTTCTGGCCCTGGAAGAACTTGTCCTGGATGAGGTTTCCGATCATGATCTGGTCCGGGCCTCCCATGAGCTGTGCGCTGACGAAGTCGCCCATGGCGGGCAGGAAGACCAGTACGAGGCCGGCCGCCGCGCCCTGCCGGGTGGCGGGCAGGGTGACGAACAAGAAGGTGCGGACCGGGCCGCCGTACAGGTCGCGGCCGGCTTCGATGAGCGAGACGTCGAGGCGCTCCAGGGCCGCGTAGAGCGGGATGATCATGAAGACGACGAAGCCGTAGACCAGTCCCGCGACCACGCCGACGCCGGAGTTGAGGATCTTCGTGCTCCCGTCGGCCAGTCCCACCGCGCGCAGGGCGCGCAGGACGGGCCCGTCGTCGGAGAGCACCACCGACCAGCCGTACATCCGCACCAGGTAGTTGGCGAAGAACGGCACCACGATCGCGGCGATCAGCGCGTTCTTGTACCGGCCGCCGTACCGCGCGAGGGTGTAGGCCACCGGGTAGGCGATCAGCAGGCAGATGACGCAGGTCAGCAGGGCGTAGCCGAGGGAGCGGGCCAGCACCTCGGTGTAGGCGGGGTCGGCGAGGGCGCGGATGCCGGCGAGGTCGAAGCCGAAGCGCGGGTTGCCGAGTTCGTCGGTGGTGCCGACCGCGAGAACGGCGACGAGCACCAGGGAGGCGATCAGGAATCCGGTCATCCAGAGGGTGCCGGGCAGCATCAACCAGACCCACATCCGGTTCCCGCCGGCGTCCCGGCGGCTGCGCGAGGACTGTCGGAGCAGTGCCATGGATCAGCCCGCCTTCACATGGGTCCAGGCGGTGTCGCGGGCGTCCTCCGCCGCACGGCTGCCGTTGCGGAAGAACAGGTCCGCCTTCAGGTCGTCCTCGGTGACCAGACACTCGGGGAAGGGTTTGACCAGGTCGGCGTAGGTCTTCTCGGAGCCGGCCACCGGCATCGGGTAGCCGATGTACTCGATGTTCTTCTTCACGTTCTCCGGCCGCAGCATGTAGTCGATGAAGAGCATCGCGGTGCCGGGGTGCGGGGCGTTCCAGGGGATGGCGTAGCAGTCGGAGTTGATCGGCGTGCCCTCTTTGGGGGCCTGGAAGCCGAACACGGACGGGTCCTTGGCCTGCTGGAGCATGGCGGCCATGTCGCCGCTCCATGCCTGGGTCATCAGCGCGTTGCCGTTGAGGAGGTTGTTGTAGCTGTCGCTGGAGAAGCCGCGCAGGCGCGGGCGCAGGGTGCTCAGCAGGGAGGTGATGCGGTCGAGGTCGCCGGTCCCGCCGGTGCTGACGCCCAGACCGAGTTCGAGGGCGCCCATCCCGAGCACCTCGTCACGGTCGTCGAGCAGGAAGACCTTGCCCCGGACCCGGTCGCTCCACAGGTCCTTCCAGGAGCCGCTCAGTTCGCCGATCTTGTCGCGGCGCCAGCCGATGCCGGTCTTGTACGCCGTGAACGGGACGGTGTGCGCGGAACCGGGGTCGTACCAGGGGTCGGCGAAATAGCCGTACCTGCCGAACACGGCGTCCGCGCGGTCGAGTCGGGAGTGGTCGATGCGGCGCAGCCGGCCGCCGCGGACCAGGCGCTGGGCCCATTTGGCGGTGGGGAAGATGATGTCGTAGCGGTTGCCGGCGTTGAGCTTGGCGACCATGCCTTCCATCGAGTCGAAGTTCGACTGGACGACCTGGACGCCGTACTCCTTCTCGAAGCCCTTGAACACGGACGGGTCGACGAAGTCGGCCCAGTTGAAGTAGACGAGATCGCCGTCGACGCGCGGCCGGACCGGCGCGAGGGCCTTGGCGTCGGGGGTTTTCGCGGGCATGAACCCACAGCCGCCGGCCGCGGCGCCCAGCAGGCCGCAGGCGGCCGCCCGCAGCACGGTGCGTCGGGACGGCGGGGGTACCTCGGGGGACATGGAGCGTCCTCTCCGTCGAGGAACGGCACAAGTCCAGGGCGGGACCGGCTGGTCGGCTCACTTCAGGCCCTGATTCCGCAGTGAAGACCGGTCTGGGGAGGGTGCGCGGGTGCGTGGGTCAGCGGGGGAGGGGTAAGCCCGGCGGGAGGAACACCGGCTGCGGCTGTGGTCCGGCCGGCGTCACCGCGCGTCCGCTTCCAGGTCGTCCCGGACCCGGCGGGCGAACCAGCCGACGGCGGCCTCCCGGCCGGAGAGCGGCCCGGGCTCGAAACCGGGCGTCGTCAGACCGGCCTGCACCCGCTCCACCAGCTCGGCGTCCTCGTCGTTGGTGACCCAGCCGATGTGGATGTTCAGCCGCCGGGCCAGCCGGGTGCGCAGGCTCTCGCCGTGCCGGGTGTAGAAGGCGCCGGGGATCGCCGCCCGGTCCTGGGCGGTGGGCAGGGCGGTCCACGCGAGCACGTGGTCAGGGTAGAAGTCGATGAGCGTGTTGGGATAGATCACGGCGTACCGCCACACCCGCCGGTCGTCCTCGGTCAGCCCCGGCATCGGGGCCGCCAGCCGCTGGTAGAGCCGCTCGGTCCAGTTCGAGGAGGGCTTGTCGCGCAGCGGTGACTCGAACAGGACGTAGTCCTCCTGCACGTCCACGGTGTACGCCTGGTAGTCCAGCAGCCGCATCAGCGCCGGGTGGGCGACGGGGACGTGGTAGCCCTCCAGATAGTTGTCGACGATCACCTTCCAGTTGGCGTTCTGCTCCTCGCCGCCCGCCAGGTCGTGGATGCGGTGCTTGCCGACGGGCACGAGACCCGGCCCGGCGTAGCGGCCGACGGCCTCGGCGAGCCCGGCGCAGCTCTCGGCGAGCGGGACGGCGTCGAGGTCGAGGTTGACGAAGACGAAGCCGAGGAAGGACTCCGCCTTGACCGGGTGCAGCCCGAGCCGGGGCTTGTCCAGGCAGGGGATCCGGCGCGCCTCGGGGGCGCCGACGAGCCGCCCGTCCAGCTTGTAGGTCCAGCCGTGGTACGGGCAGCGGATCGCCTTGCCCGCCGGTTCGGGGGCGCTGACCAGGCGGGTTCCGCGGTGCCGGCAGACGTTGAGGTGGGCCGCGAGCCCGCCGTCCTCGGTACGGACGACCAGTACCTCCCGGCCGGCGGCGGTGGCGGTCAGGCGGGCGCCGGGGCCGGGGAGGTCGGATTCGTGGCAGACGAGCTGCCAGGACCTGGCGAATATGCGCTCGGTCTCGGCCTCGGCGACGGCCGGATCGGTGTAGTAGCGGGCGGACAGTGCTTCCCCGGGGTGCTCGGTCTCGGGGGGCGGTACCGGCGGGGCAGGGGAGTGGGTGGCTGACCGGGTGGTCGAGGTGTGCATCGGGGTGTGCATGGGGTCCTCCTCCGCGCCGCGCGGGGGCGGCGATGGGCGGTGAGGCGGCGTGGGTGAACGCGCGGCAGACCGCGGCTTCGGTGGCTATCGGGCCGCCGACCTGCCGGAATCCGACTGACTGATTGGTTAGTCAGAGTGCGACTGTCGGGGCGACACGTCAAGTCTTGTGGACTGACTAATTGGTTAGTTAGTCTCGGAGCAGGCGGATGGCCCGGGACTGTACGTGGTCGCCCAGGCGCATTCCGTAAAGCCGCCCGCGGACACTGTCCGCGCCTCGGGCGTCCGGATCCGGACGCCCCCGGTCCGGCAGGCGGAGGGCCGGGTCCGGACCTCCGCACCGATCCGGACACCTTCCGTCCCCGCCCTTGCCGCGCCACCCCGTCTGCGGACACCCGCAGGCCGTGCGCCCTCGGAGGCACGCATGAGCGCTCGCCGACATCTGGTCTGGCTCGGCCTGACGCCCGAGCCCGAACAGGAACTGCCCACCGCGGTGGCCGCCCTGCGTGCCCCGGCGGACGGCCGCCCGCCGTCGGCCCTCGTGGCCGCGGAACGGCACCGCGTCGAGCGGCTGGTGCTGCGCGGCACCCAACGCGGCTGGCTGCGCTATCTCGGCGAAGTCACCGCCCTCGTCGTCGAGGCCGCCGCGGGAGCAGCACCCGCCGACCCGCGGCCGGCCCTGGTGGCCGGCGAGGTCGTCCTCGACCACCACCGCATGCTGATCGGCCTGCCCGGGGCCGGCTACGCACGCACGGCCGCCCAACGGCGGGCGCTGGAACGGGCCTTGGCGCGACTGAGGTCCTGCCGCGGACCCGCACCCGCCGGCCACTTCGCACCGAGGAGCACCGTATGACCGGCGTGTTCTCCCTCCTGCCCGACGGGCGGCACGGCCTCCTCGGCCCGCCGTTCGACGGCGGTGCGGACCTCTCCCGCCACCTCGCCGCGGGCGGCTACGCGCCGTTGCCCGCGCCCGGCCGGCTGCTCGACCGGATCGCCGCCGTGGGACTCCGCGGCCGCGGCGGTGCCGGATTCCCCGCCGCGGTCAAGCTGCGCACCGTCCGCGACGCGGCCGGCCCGCCCGTCGTCGTCGCCAACGGAGAGGAGGGCGAGCCGGGTTCCGTGAAGGACCGCTGGCTGCTGCGGCACCGGCCGCACCTGGTCCTCGACGGGCTGCGGCTGGCCGCGGCCCTCACCGGTGCCGCGCGCGGCCATGTGTACCTCTCCGACGCCCCGGCCGAGCAGGCCGTCCGGCAGGCGCTCGCCGAGCGGCCCTTGGACCTGCCCGTCGACGTCGTACGGGCGGAGCACACCTACGTGGCGGGGGAGGAGACCGCGGTCGTACGGCGGATCGACGGCGGGCCCGCGCTGCCCACGGCGAAACCGCCGCGACCGTACGAAAGCGGTGTCGGCGGCGCGCCCACCCTGGTCGCCAACGTGGAGACCCTGGCCCGGATCGCCGCGCTGCACGCGCGCCCGGACGACGCGGACCTGGTCGCGGGCGCTCATCTGGTGACGCTCTCGGGTGCCGGTGGTGCGGCCGCGCTGGTCGAGGTGACCGCCGGTACGCACCTGACGGTCCTCGCCGACCTGGCCGGGCACGGCAGGGCCGGGGCGGTCCTGCTGGGTGGACTGTTCGGCGGGCTCCACGGCGCGGGCTGGCGGGACCTGCCACTCGATCATGACGGCCTGAGCGCGGCCGGCGGCGCGCTCGGCTGCGGGGCGTTGTACTTCCTGCGCCCGGAGGACTGCCCGGTCGCCGTGGCCGCCGAGGCCACCGCATACCTCGCGGCACAGAGCGCCCGGCAGTGCGGGGTGTGCGTCTCGGGCACCGGGGCACTGGCCACAACCCTCGGTGCCGTCGCCCGCGGGGAGGCGAGCGACGGCACGGCCGAGACGCTGCGCCGCTGGTCGCGGCAGCTCCCCGGCCGTGGGGCCTGCGGGCTGCTCGATGCCGCCGCCCACCTCGCCGCCACCCTCCTCACCCACTTCCCCGACCGGGTCGACGCCCATCGCGGTTCCGCCTGCCCGGCGTGCGCGGACCCCGCACCCTGCGACGGACGCCGCTTCACGGTGCCGGTGCCCTGAGCCCCCGCCGCACCTCACCGACCGAACCGCCGCACGGAAAGGACCGCCATGAAACTCCTGCTGGACTCCACCCGCTGCCAGGGCTACGGCCTCTGCCAGGAACCCGCGCCCGAACTGATCGCCCTCGACGACTGGGGCTATGCCCAGGTGCGTGCCGCCGACGTGCCGGTCGACGGCGCGGAAGCCGCCGCTGCCGCCGTCGCCGCCTGCCCCAACTCCGCGCTGCGGCTGGGGAAGTGACATGGGACGTGACCTGTCGGCACTCTTCGACCCCGTCTCCGTCGCCGTCGTCGGAGCCAGCGACGACCCGGCCAAGTACGGCCACGCCATCGCCGCGCAGGCCGTCCGCGCGAACGGCCGCCGCCCCGTCCACCTGGTCAACCGCCGTGGCGGCACGGTGCTCGGCCGTCCCGCCGCCCCCAGCCTGAGCGCGATCGGCGAGTCCGTCGACCTGGCCGTGGTCTCCGTGCCCGCCGCCGGCTTCGAGGAAGCCGTCGACGAGGCCCTGCGGTGCGGGGCCCGGGCGATCGTCGCGATCACCGCCGGCTTCGCGGAGACCGGTGACGCGGGCCGGGCCCGCCAGCAGGCCGTCGCCGAACGCGTACGCGCCGCGGGTGCCGTGATGGTCGGGCCCAACTGCCTGGGGATCGCCGACAACACCACCGACCTCTTCCTGGCCTCCGACACCTTCACCCCCGGCGGCGTGGCACTCCTCAGCCAGAGCGGCAATCTCGCCCTGGAACTCCAGCTCCGCCTCGCCCCGCACGGCCTCGGCTTCTCCCGCTTCGTCTCGCTCGGCAACCAGGCCGACGTCACCCTCGTCGACCTGCTGGCCGACTGCGCCCGCCACGAGGGGACCCGGGCCATCGCGGTCTACGCCGAGGACTTCGGCGACGGACGTGCCTTCGCCGAGGCGGCCGCCGACGCCGGGAAGCCCGTGGTGCTGCTCACCGCCGGCCGCGGCGACGCCGCCGCGCGCAGCGCCCAGTCACACACCGGCGCGCTGACCACCTCGGCCGACGTGGTGACCGCGGCATGCCGCGACGCGGGCGTGGAACTGGTCGCCACGCCCCGTGAACTCGCCGTCGTCCTGGCCGGGTTGAGCGGTGGACGGCGAGCGGCCGGCCGCCGGGTCGCGGTGCTCACGGACGGCGGCGGGCACGGCGTCATCGCCGCCGACGCCGTCGAGGCGGCCGGGCCGGCCGTGCCCGAACTGGCGGAGCCGACGCGGCAACGGCTGCGCGAGGTCCTGTGGGAACAGTCGGCCGTCGCCAACCCGGTGGACCTCGCCGGGATGGGCGAACAGGACCCCGGCTCGTACGCGGCGACCGTCGCCGCGCTGCTGGCGGCCGAGGAGGTCGACGCCGTCCTGATGACCGGCTACTTCGGCGGCTACGCGGACGCCGGCAGCGGGCTCGGCGGAGGCGGGACGGTGCTCGCGGACGGGGAACAGGAGGCCGCCCGCCTCATCGCCGCCCGCCACCGCGCCACCGCCAAACCCCTCGTCGTCCAGTCGATGTACCCCGAGTCCCCCAGCTGCCGCACCCTCGCCGCGGCCGGCATCCCGGTCTTCGCCGCCACCGAGGACGCCGCCCGCGCCCTCGCCACCACGACACCCCGCGCACTGCGCACCGGTGTCACCCCCCTCCCGCCGCCCGCCTCGCCCCTGCGCGAGAGCGGCTACCTGGAGACCCGCAGGGCCCTCGAAGCGGCCGGACTCGCCTTCCCCGCCGCCCGGGAGATCCACGACGAGGCCGAACTGCGCGCCGCAACGGCCGAGTTCGCCGGTCCGTACGTCCTCAAGGCCCTCCACCTGCTGCACAAGTCCGACGCGGGCGGGGTGGCACTCGACCTGGCCGGGCCCGACGAACTGCTCGCCGCCTTCCGCGAGATGCACGCCCGGCTCGGCGCCTTTGCCTACTCCGTCGAGGCGATGGCGGACCTCACCGACGGCATCGAGCTGATCGTCGGCGTCAACCGGGACCCGCGTTTCGGCCCGGTCGCCATGGTGGGCCTCGGGGGAGTACTGGCCGAGGCACTGCACGACGTCGCCTTCACCCTGGCCCCGGTACCCGCCGACCGGGCCCTGGAGCTGCTGCGCGGACTGCGCACCGCCGCCCTGCTCGACGGCGTGCGCGGCCGCCCGCCCGTCGATGTCGCCGCCGCCGCGGAAGCCATCGGGACGATCACCGCATTCGCCGCCGCCCACCCCGAAATCGCCGAGATCGAGGTCAACCCCCTCCTCGTACGCCCCGACGGAGCCCTCGCCCTCGACTCCCGCGCCGTACTCGCCTGACCCCACTGGAAGAGGCCCCCATGGACATGCGCTACACCCCCGAACAGGCCGACCTCAAGCGCCGCGCCGCCGGGTACGCCCGCCTGCTGATGCGGTACGAGGACCAGTCCGAGCAGGCCGGCGGACCCCTGCCGCAGCAGCTCGTCACCGAACTGACCCGGGCGGCCATGGACGCCGGTGTCTACGCCATCAACATGCCCGCCGAGTGGGGCGGCGCCGGCCTCAGCCTGCTGGACCAGGTCATCGTGGAGGAGGAGTTCGGCAAGGTCACCAACTGCCTGTGGGACATCCCCTGGCGGCCGGCCAATGTCCTGGCCCAGGGGGATGAGCGGCAGCGCGAGAAGTACCTGCTGCCCGTCATCCGCGCGGAGAAGTTCGACGCGTTCGCCGTCACCGAGCCGGGCGCGGGCTCGGACCCGTCCTCCGGCACCTCCACCGCGACGCGCACCGAGGGCGGCTGGCTGCTCAACGGCGAGAAGTGGTTCGTCACCTGCGGCGACATCGCCGACTTCCTGCTGGTGCAGGCGGATGCCGGCGCCGAGCGGCTGCCCACGCTGTTCTTCGTGGACAAGGCCGCGCCCGGGGTCGAGATGACCCGGGTGCCCCGCTTCATGCACTCCGCGGTCAACGGGCACCCCGAATTCACCTTCTCCGAGGTCTTCGTGGCCGACGAGGACGTGCTCGGCGGCGTCGGCAACGGCTACGAACTGACCAAGGAATGGTTCACCGACGAACGCCTGATGATCGCGGCCCGTACGGTCGGCGCGGCCGAACGCGCCCTGCAGCTCGCCCGTGACTGGGCCGTCGAGCGCGAGCAGTTCGGCGCCCCGATCGCCTCCTACCAGCTGATCCAGGGCATGTTGGCCGACTGCGCCGTGGACATCGCCGTCAACCGGGCCTACACCCACCAGGTCGCCTGGGAGGCCGACCAGCCGCATACCGACCGCAAGACGCTGCACGCCAAGGCCGCCACCGCCAAGCTCGCCGCCAGCGAGGCCGCCGGCCGGGTCGCCGACCGCTGTCTGCAGATCTTCGGCGGCCGCGGCTACGACCGCGGCTACCCCGTCGAGCGCATGTACCGCGAGCTGCGCGTGGACCGGATCTGGGAGGGCACCTCCGAGATCCAGCGGCTGATCATCGCCAACGAGCTGATCAAACGCGGCACCCGCGCCCTGGCCCTGCCCACCCACTGACCCCTCCCTCCCACACCGCACAGCGAGGACTTCCATGGACTTCCGCCTCACCCCGCGCCAGGCACAGCTCAAGGCCACCGCGCACGACCTCACCGACTTCATCGCCACCTACGAGCTGCAGTGCGAGGAGAACAACGGCCTGCCGGCGAACGCCCACGCCATGATCCGCGACGCGGTGCTCGACGCCGGACTCCAGGCCGTCAACATGCCGGCCGAATGGGGCGGCGCCGGCCTCACCATCGCCGAACAGGTCACCGTTCAGGAGGAGTTGGGACGCCTCACCGGTGCCCTGTGGGACATGGTGTGGCGCCCCGCCAACGCCCTGCGCTTCTGCACCCCCGAGCAGCGCGAGCGCTTCCTCGTCCCGGTCATCAAGGGCGAACGGCGCGACTGCTATGCCGTCACCGAGCCCGGCGCGGGATCCGACCCGCAGAACCTCGCCACCACGGCCACGAAGAACGACCACGGCTGGGTGCTCAACGGCGAGAAGTGGTTCGTGACGGTCGGCGACCACGCCGACTTCCTGATCGTGCTGGCCGCGGCCGGACCTGACCGGGCGCCGACGCTGTTCCTCATCGACAAGGACACCCCCGGCATCGAGATGACCCGCGTCCCGCGCTTCATGCACACCTTCGTCTACGAGCACCCCGAATTCACCTTCACCGATGTCCAGGTCGGCGCGGATGCCGTGCTCGGCGGCATCGGGGAGGGCTACGACATCACCCGCTCGTGGTTCACGGAGGAGCGGCTGATGATCGCCGCCCGTACGACCGGCGCGGCGGAACGGGCCCTTGAGCTGTCCCGCGACTGGGCCGTGGAGCGCGAGCAGTTCGGCGCGCCGATCTCCTCGTACCAGCTGATCCAGGGCATGTTGGCCGACTGCGCCGTGGACATCGCCGTCAACCGGGCCTACACCCACCAGGTCGCCTGGGAGATCGACCGGGCCCCGGCCGAGGACCGCAAGACGCTGCACGCCAAGGCGGCCATCGCCAAGCTCTCGGCGAGCGAGGCCTCGGGCCGGGTGATCGACCGGTGCCTGCAGATCCACGGCGGCCGCGGCTACGACCGGGCGTACGCCGTCGAGCGGCTCTACCGCGAGCTGCGCGTGGACCGGATCTGGGAGGGCACCTCCGAGATCCAGCGGCTGATCATCGCCAACGAGCTCATCCGGCGCGGTTCGGGGGTCCTGGACCTGCCCGTCGCATGACACCCGGCGACACCCGGCGACACCCGGCGGCCGGGGTCACCACGCGCCCCGGCCGGCCGTAGCCGGCACCGCCCGGAACCGGACGGTTCGCTCCGGATCGGAGAGGAAGGAAGACGGATGACCGACATCAAGCGGGTAGGGGTCGTCGGCTGCGGCCTGATGGGCGCCGGGATCGCCGAGGTCTGCGCACGCGCCGGCGTGCCGGTCACGGTGGTGGAACGCGACGCGGAGGCGGCCCGCGCGGGCCTGCTGCGCCTCACCCGCTCGCTCGACCGCGCCGCCGCCCACGGCAAGCTCGGCGCCGAGCGGCGCGAGGCCGCCGCGGCCCTGATCACCGTGGTCGACCAGCTGGAGGCCCTGCACGACCACGACCTGGTGATCGAGGCGGTGGCGGAGGACCAGCGCCTGAAGGTCGAGGTGTTCACCCGCCTCGACGCGCTGATCACCCAGGACCACACCCTCCTCGCCACCAACACCTCAGCCATCCCGGTCATCCGGCTCGCCGCCGCCACCGGCCGCCCCGACCGCGTCATCGGCCTGCACTTCTTCAACCCCGTACCGGTCCTGCGGCTCGTCGAACTCGTCCCGTCGCTGCTCACCTCGCCCAGCACCACGGCACGGGCCGAGGACTTCGTGACCCGGACCCTCGGCAAGGAGGTGGTCCGCACCCGGGACAAGGCCGGGTTCGTCGTCAACGCGCTGCTCGTCCCGTACCTGCTGGCCGCGATCCGCATGGTGGAGACGGGCAGCGCGACCGTCGAGGACGTCGACCGCGGCATGGTCCTCGGCTGTGCGCACCCGCTCGGTCCGCTGGCCCTGGCGGACCTGATCGGCCTGGACACCACACGGGCGATCGCCGAGTCGCTGTACGCGGAGTTCCGCGAGCCGCAGTACTCGCCGCCGCCCCTGTTGTCCCGGATGGTGGAGGCCGGCCTGCTGGGGCGGAAGTCCGGGCAGGGCTTCCACACGTACGACAGCCAACCGGAGCGCGAGAGGGCGGCACCGGCGAGTCAGCGGTGAGGGAGGACGGCCATGGCGTACGCCCACCGAACGAGGGGAGGCGCAGGGTGTCCAGCGACCGGAGGGTGTCCGGCGACCGACAGGCGTCCACCCACCTCAGGGTGCCCAACGACCTCAGGGTCTCCACCCGAGCGCGTACGGCGGACACGCGCGAGCGCATCCTGGCCGCGGCGTGCGAGGTCATCGCCGACATCGGCTCCGAGAAGATCCGGATGCGGATGGTCGCCGAGCGGGCCGGTGTGTCGACGGCGCTGCTGCACTACCACTTCGACACCCGCGAGAAGCTCTTCACCGAGGCGATGACCCACTCCTTCGCCACCACCGCCGTCGACGTCGAACGCGACGCGGGGACGGCTCCGGCGGCGGTCGTGCTCGCCCGCATCCTGCGCAACCTCCTGCCGACCGACCCCCAACTCCACCAGGACTGGCGGCTGTGGCAGGAACTGTGGGTGCGCGCCCTGCGCGACGGGACCACCCGCGCCTTCGCCGTGGACCTGTACGCACAAACGCACACCTGGGTCGCCGACGCGATCCGCCGCGGCATCGCCTCCGAGGAGTTCACCCCGACCGACGTGGACGCCCTCAGCACGCTCGTCCTCTCCCTGAGCGACGGCTACGGCATCCGCCTCATGCTGCGCGACCCTACGGTCACCCTGGACACGGCACTCACGTCCATCTGGCGCCAGGTCTCCGCGGCGCTCGGCCTGCCGGACAGCATGCCGACGGACTGAGCACCCGGGGGCGCAAGACCGCCCGCGAAGCCGGGAGGAAGCGCTCAACTTCTCTCTTGGAGAACTCCTCGTGACCTGTCCCGGTTCCCGGATGAGCTGTGACATTCCTCCGCCGCTCCGCGCCTTCCCGGCATCCCCGCCACCGGCGCATACTCCAGGACCGCCTGGCCCTCAACTGTGATGGGGCAGGGCGATTGGACGGAGTGGATGGAGCGGATGGGAAAGTTGACAACGGACACGGTCTCCGCGGCGGCCGCCGGCACCTGGCTGCTCGGTGATCGTGAGATCAACCGGCTCGGCCTGGGCGCCATGCGTCTGACCGGCAGCGCCGCCTTCCACGAGGGCGTCCCCAGCGACCGCGCCCAGGCGACCGCGGTGCTGCGGCGCGCGGTCGAGCTCGGCGTGAACCACATCGACACCGCGGCGTTCTACTTCTCCCGGCTGCGCTCCGCCAACGAACTGATCAACTCGGCGTTGGCGCCGTACCCGGACGACCTCGTCATCGCCACCAAGGTCGGCCCGGCCAGGGACGCTTCCGGTGAGTGGATCGCCCCCGCGCGGCCCGACCAGCTGCGCGGCCAGGTCGAGGAGAACCTGCGCCAACTCGGCCGCGACCACCTCGACGTGGTCAATCTGCGCCTCATGGGCCAGGACTCCCTCAGCGAGCATTTCGGTGCCCTCGCCGAGCTGCGGACCGCCGGCCTCATCCGCCACCTGGGCATCTCCAACGCCCGCCCGGAGCACCTCGCCGAAGCCCTGACGATCGCCCCGGTGGTGTGTGTCCAGAACCGCTTCGGCCTCGACGCGCCCCACGGCACGCGGATGCTGCGGGAATGCGCCGCACGCGGCATCGCGTTCGTGCCCTTCTTCTCCCTCGCCGGGGAGGGACGCGAGGCGGGAGCCGTGCGTGCCGAGCACGACGAGGTCCGCGCCGTCGCCCGCACACACGGTGCCTCACCGGCACAGGTACGGCTGGCCTGGACCCTGAAGCAGGGCACCCATGTGCTGGCCATCCCGGGGACGGGAAACCCGGATCACCTGGTCGACAATGTGGCGGCCGGCGCACTGCGGCTGACGGAGGACGACTGCCGGCTCCTCGATGCGATCGGCCGTGCCGCCCCCTGAGGCCGGCCACGGGCACCGTGCGTGATCCCGTTCCGGCCCCGGCCCCGCCTTTTCCCCGTTCCGAACGCGGTCGAGGGCTCCGGGGCGAACGCCCATGGGCGTTCCGCTTCCACCCGGAATGCCGTACTCGTCGTCGTCCGCGCCCCCCGTGAACGCCGGGTGAGGTACGCGCCGGTAGCCGGGTCCGGTCTTCAACTGTTCGGTTCCGCTTCACTTTTGAAGTTCTGACAACTTCACGACGGCCCTCCTACGGTTGCCTCGCTTCACACGAGAAACGCCACTCCCCGCACCGTGCACGGCTCTTTCTCGGAGGTCCGCTGTGTCCCTGTCCATGCTCTCCCGCATCCGACGACCCCGCCGGTCCGTCTCGCTCTTCGGTGCCACCGGCCTCGTGGCCGCCTCGCTCGGGCTGTGGGGCAGCGCCCCCGGTGTCGCGCAGGCCGCGGCGCTGCCGACGCCCGACCACGTCGTGGTCGTGGTGTTCGAGAACCACGCCTACGAGCAGGTCATCGGCAGTTCGAGCGCTCCGTATCTGAACAACACGCTCAAGGCCGGCGGTGCCAACCTCACCAACTCCTTCGCACTGACCCACCCCAGCCAGCCCAACTACCTGGACCTGTTCTCGGGCGCCACGCAGGGCGTCACCGATGACAGCTGCTACACCCCGCAGTTCTCCGGCGCCGCCAACCTCGGCTCGGAGCTGACAGCCGCCGGCAAGTCCTGGGGCAGCTACAACGAGGGCCTGCCCTCCGAGGGCTCCACCACGTGCACCAACAGCGCCACCAAATACGCCCGCAAGCACAACCCGTGGTTCGCGTTCAACAACGTGCCGCTGAACACCGCCCACACCTTCAGCCAGTTCCCGACGAACTACAGCACGCTGCCGAAGGTCTCGTACGTCGTGCCGAACCTGTGCAACGACATGCACGACTGCTCGATCACCACCGGCGACAACTGGCTGAAGAACAACCTCGACGCCTACGCCCAGTGGGCCAAGAACAACAACAGCCTGCTCCTGGTCACCTTCGACGAGGACGACCGGGCCCACAACAACCACGTCGCCACGGTGCTGTACGGAGCGCACGTCACCCCGGGCAGCTCGTCCTCCGCGACGTACAACCACTACAACGTCCTGCGGACCGTCGAGGACCTGGCCGGTCTGACCACGCACGCCGGCAACGCCGCCTCCGCCTCCGACATCACCGGCATCTGGAACTGACCACCGTGTACGTAGCAGACAGCCGCACCACCCCTGCTCCGGCCGACCCGGGTACCCGCCCGGGCGGCCGGGGCAGGGCCCTGCCGCACACCAAGGCCGCGACCGCGCTGCGGGCCGTGCCCCGGACCGTGTTCGTGCTCGGCACGGTCAGCCTCATCACCGACATCTCCTCCGAGATGGTCACCGCCGTCCTCCCGCTGTACCTGGTCGCCGCACTGGGCCTGTCCCCGCTGGGCTTCGGCCTGCTGGACGGGGTCTACAACGGCGTCAGTGCCCTGGTCCGGCTGGTCGGCGGCCATCTCGCCGACCGCGGTGGGCGGCACAAGGCCGCTGCCGCTGTGGGGTACGGGCTCTCCGCGCTGTGCAAACCGCTGCTGCTGCTGGCCCACAGCGTGCCGCTGATCAGCCTGGTGCTCGCCGCCGACCGCACGGGCAAGGGGCTGCGTACGGCACCGCGCGACGCGATGATCTCGTTGGCCTCCTCCCCCCGGACGCAGGGGCGTTCGTTCGGGGTGCACCGTGCGATGGACACCGCCGGAGCCCTGCTGGGGCCGGTCACCGCCTTCGCCATCCTGCGGGTGGCGGCCGGGGGCTACGACGCCGTGTTCACCGTGAGCTTCTGCGTCGCCGTGACGGGTGTGCTGGTCCTGCTGCTCTTCGTGCCGGGCCGCACACCGACGGCCGGCACCGCGGCGCCTCCCGCACGGGTCTCCCTGGCCGCGGCGGTCGGCCTGCTGCGCCGGACCGAGCTGCGCCGGCTGACCTTGTGCGCGGTGCTGCTGGGGCTGGCCACGGTCTCCGACTCCTTCCTCTACCTGCTGCTCCAGCGGCGCCTGGACCTGCCCCAGGAGTACTTCCCGCTGCTGCCGGTCGTCACGGCCGGCTCCTTCCTGCTGCTGGCCGTCCCGCTGGGGAAGGCCGCCGACCGCTGTGGTCGCCGGCGGACCTTCCTGGCCGGCCACCTGGGCCTCCTCGTCGCGTACGGACTGGTGCTGGCGCCGTTCCACGCGCCGGCGTTGCCCCTGGTGGCCGCGGTGCTCGTGCTGCACGGCGGGTTCTACGCCGCGACCGACGGGGTGCTGATGGCGGCGGCGGCCGGCGTGACGCCGCCGGAGCTGCGCTCCAGCGGCCTGGCCCTCGTCCAGACCGGACAGGCCGGGGCCCGCTTCGCCTGCTCCGTACTCTTCGGCGCTGCCTGGACGGCATGGGGCGACCGGACCGCGCTGTCCGCCGCCGCGGTGGCGCTGGCGGCGAGCGCCGCGGTCTGCGCCCTGCTCCGGCCGCTGCGTACGACGACGGAGGTGGCGGCGACGGAGATGGCGGCGACGGAGGAAGCCTCTTCGGCACCGTCCACCGCGCCCACGACCGACCCCGCGCCCACGACGGAGGCCGCCGGATGAACGCCCGTACCCGCATCGTCGTCCTGCTCGTCGCCGTGCTCGTACTCGGCGGCGTCGCCGTGGGCGCCGTGCTGCGGGCCGCCGACCAGGCACATCGCAAGGACCAGCAGCAGACCACCGGCCCGCAGGTGACCGCAGGGCGGGTGGCACTGGCCGGAGCGGCCTCCGCGCGGCAGCCCCGGCTGGTCTTCCGCAGCACCCTGTGGGGGCCGCACCGCGACGAGCTGGTGTCCGTACCGGCCTCCGCCCCCGCCGGTCCACGCACCGCATCCGGCCTCCGCTGCCTGCGCTTCTACACCGCCGCCGGCACCGGCAGTTGTCTGCGTGCGGTGCCCGGCGCGATGGCCGGCCACTACGAAGCCGTGGTGCTGGACTCCCGGCTCCGGGCCCGCAGACACGTCCCCCTGGTCGGGAGCCCCACCCGGACCCGGGTCTCGCCCAGCGGGCGGACGGTGGCGTGGACCGTGTTCGTCAGCGGAGAGTCGTACACCGGGCTCAACTTCTCCACCCGCACCTCGATCCTCGACACCCGCACCGGAACGTTCCAGTCCAACCTGGAGTCCTACCGCGTCAGCAAGGACGGGCAGCCGTACCGGAGCCCGGACATCAACTTCTGGGGAGTGACGTTCGCCGACGACGGGCACTTCTACGCCACCATGGCCACGCGCGGGACCGCCTATCTGGTGCGCGGTGACATCGCCCGGCGCACGGTGACCACCCTCCGCGGCAACGTCGAATGCCCGTCGCTGTCGCCGGACGGGACCCGACTGGCGTTCAAGAAGCGGGTGCCGGGCCTTCCGGCGGACGCGCCCTGGCGCCTGTACGTGCTGGACCTGCACAGCATGCGCGAGCACCCGCTGGCCGAGCGGCGCAGCGCCGACGACCAGGCCGTCTGGCTGGACGACCACACCGTCGCCTACGCCCTGCCCGGCGACTTCGAGACCGACGCCTGGTCCGTCCCCTCCGACGGCACCGGCCACCCCCACCGCCTGATGCCCGCGGCCCAGGCCCCGTCCGCGGTCCGCTGACGTGCCGTCACGGCCGGGCCGGGCGCTCAACCGACCCCGACTGGACGGCGGTTGGTCGCCCGGCTAAGGTTTTGGCCATGCGGTCAGAAAATAGTTCGGGCGGCCAGACGGGCTCCGCCTCCGTCCCGGCGGGTGGGGGCGGCGACCTGACGTCGCAGGAGCCCGAGCGCTCCTTCATCGAGAAGGCGCGTCGCGCCCAGATCATGGATGCGGCCGTCGAGACCATCGCGGTACGGGGGTTCGCGAAGGCCTCGCTGGCGCAGATCGCCGAGCGGGCGGGGATCAGCAAAGGGGTGATCTCGTATCACTTCGCCGGCAAGGCCGAGTTGATCGAGCGGCTCGTCGAGCAGATCTACGAGGGGATCGGCGCGTTCGTCGAGGCCCGGCTGGAGAAGGAGGCCGGGGCAACGGCCTGGCTGCGGGTCTATGTGGAGTCGGTGGCCGCGTACATGCAGGACCACCGGTCCCAACTCGCCGCGCTCGGCGAGATCTTCGTCAACTTCCGCACCGAGGACGGGACCCTGCGCTACGGCGTCGCCTCCAGCGAGCCGCTGTACGCCGGACTGGAGGAGGTCTTCCTGGAGGGACAGCGCAGCGGCGAGCTTCGTGACTTCGACGTGCGCGTCATGGCCGTCAGCCTCCAGGCCGGGATCGACCACATGTTCGCGTACTGGAGCGCCCATCCCGAGCACGACCTGGCGGCCCATGCCCGCCAACTCGCCGACCTCTTCGAGCACGCCACCCGGGCGGAAGCACCAGGGGACACGACCGGCAGCGGCACCGAACCGCACTGAACGACACACCAACAGCGCTGCACCACACACCCACACCACTGCACAGCCATGAACTGCACGGCTGTGACCTACACGGCCGTGAACTGCATTGCACGGGAAGGACTTTCATGACGGACCATCTGGCCCGCCCGGCCCTGGCGGTGGGGCCCGAGCCGGCCACCGGGCGGCCGAAGGCCGCCGCCCGGCTGCTTTACATCGACAATCTGCGCATCGTGCTGACGGCACTGGTGGTGCTGCACCACACCGCCGTCACCTACGGCAACATTCCCGCCTGGTACTACACCGAGCCCGCCAAGGACGGCTCCGGGCTGCTCCTGGATGTGTTCGTCATGTTCAACCAGGCGTTCTTCATGGGGTTCTTCTTCATGATCGCCGGTTTCTTCACGCCGGCCTCCTACGAACGCAAGGGCACCCGGCCGTTCCTCCGTGACCGCCTCAAGCGGCTGGGCATTCCGCTCCTCGCCTTCCTCCTGCTGATACGTCCGCTGGTGGGCTTCGGCGGGTTCGCCGATCTGCGGGCGGAATTCGCCGAGCAGGGCAAGGACCTTCCCTACTGGCTCTACTACGTGCTGAGTTGGGACGCGGGGCCGATGTGGTTCGTCGAGGTGCTGCTGGCGTTCTCGCTGGTCTACGCCCTCGTGCGGCACCGGCGGGCGCGCCGCCGCACGGGGGGCGACGGGGAGCTCGGCACGGCCGGGCGCGCGCCCGAGCGGGCCCCGCGGCCGCTGCGGCCGCTCGCCATCGTCGTCTTCACCCTCGGGCTGGCCCTCGCGACGTACCTGTGGCGGATCGTCGTTCCGAACGGCAGCTACCTGCCCGTCCTCGGCCTGCCCACCCCCAGCTTCATGCCGCAGTACGCGAGCTTCTTCGTCATCGGCGTGCTGGCCCACCGCCGTGGCTGGCCGCAGAGCCTCTCCCGGGGCGCGGGGCGGGTGGGGTTCGGCGTCGCCACCGTGGCCACGCTCGCGTATCTGCCCGTCGTCCTCACCGCCGGGGACGGCGCGCTCGACGGACACGGCAGCTGGCAGTCGCTGGCCGGGGCCGCGTGGGAGTCGACGTTCGCGGTCGGCGTCGTCCTGGGACTGACCGTCCTGTTCCGGGAGCGTTTCCAGCGGCAGGGCACGTTCGCCACGTTCCTCTCCCGTCATGCCTTCGCCGTCTACCTCACCCATGCGGCCGTGCTCGTCGGCCTCGGCTACGCCTTCCGCTGGCTGCACGCACCGGCGGCGGTGAAGTTCGCCCTGGTCGCCGCCCTGGCCCTGCCGCTGTGCTGGGCCGTGGCCTACGCCGTCCGCTCCCTGCCCCGCGCGGACCGGGTGCTGTGACGCCGTAACCGTCCTTCGGTGGCAGTGGCCCCTGTTCCTGGCCCAAGTCAGGAGCGGGGGCCTTTCCGGGTCGACCGCCCCGCTCACCTCAGCGGCTTGTCCAGGACTGCCTTGGTGTGGCTGAACGTCTCCAGTGAGTACTCGCCGTGGTAGCGCCCCATGCCGCTCTCGCCGACGCCGCCGAACGGCAGGTCGGGCGCGGTGAGATGGGCGACCGGCAGCCCGAAGGTGAGCGCGCCGGAGGAGGTCTCGGTCAGGAGACGGTGCTTGGTGGCGTCGGAGTCGGTGAACGCGTACAGCGCCAGCGGCTTGTCCCGGTGGTTGATGAAGGCGATCGCCGCGTCCAGGTCGGGCACCGGCACGATCGGCAGGATCGGGCCGAAGATCTCCTCCTGCATCACCGGGGCGTCGGGGGAGACGTCGGCGAGGACGGTGGGCGCCAGGTAGCGGTCGGCGCGGTCGTGGGTGCCGCCGATGACCGTGCGGCCGCTGTCGAGGAGGGCGGTCAGGCGGTCGAAGTGGCGCTCGTTGACGATCCGTCCGTACTCGGGAGCGGTGGCCGGGTCGGCTCCGTAGGCCTCGCGTACGGCCTCGGCAAGGTGCGGTTCGATGTCCCGGGCGGTGTCGCCGACGGCCAGGACGTAGTCCGGGGCGACGCAGGTCTGGCCGGCGTTGAGGAACTTGCCGGTGACCAGCCGCCGGGCCGCCGCGGCCAGATCCGTACCGGGGTCGAGGACGACGGGGCTCTTGCCGCCCAGTTCCAGGGTGACCGGTGTCAGGTGCCGGGCGGCGGCGGTCATCACGATCCGGCCGACGGTGCCGTTGCCGGTGTAGAAGATGTGGTCGAAGCGCTGGGCCAGCAGTGCCGTGGTCTCCGGGACGGCGCCCTCGACGACGGCCACCGCGTCGGCGTCCAGGTGGCGCGGCAGCAGCCGGGCGAGCGCGGCCGAGGTCGCGGGGGCGAGCTCACTGGGCTTGACGACGGCGCAGTTGCCCGCGGCGAGGGCGCCGACGAGCGGGGCGAGCGCGAGCTGCAGCGGGTAGTTCCAGGGCGCGATCACCAGGACGACACCGAGCGGTTCGCGGACGACCTGCGCGGTCGCCGGCAGCAGCCGGTCGGGCAGTGCGGCGGGCCGGGGTGCCAGCCAGTCGTCGAGCCGGTCGAGGGTGTGGTCGATCTCGTGGAGGGTGAAGCCGATCTCGGTGCGGTACGCCTCCTCGGGGCCCTTGCCGAGGTCGGCGGCGAGCGCGGCGAGGAGCTCGTCGCGGTGGTCGGTGAGCAGCGTGCGCAGGGCCGTGAGCTGGCCGCGCCGCCAGTCGGTGGCGGCGGTGCGGCGGGTGGCGAAGGTGGTGCGGAGCCGGTCGACGACGGCGGCCGCGTCGAGGGCGCCCGTGTGCAGGTCAGGGGTGGCGGTGTGGGAAGTCATGCCGCCGAGGCTACAGGAAACGAAAACTTTTCGTTTCGTAATGGTGGGTCGGTAGACTCCCGGTGTGGGCGAACGTACCGAGAGCAACCAGACCGCGGCGGCCGGGCAGGGGCCCGCGCGTGGCCGCCCGCGGGACACCGCACGCGACCGGGCCCTCCTGGAGGCCACCGTCCAGGTCCTCCAGGAGAGCGGCTACGGCGGGCTGACCACGGCCGCCGTGGCCAAACGGGCCGGGGTCTCCACCGCGACCCTCTACCGTCGCTGGCGTTCCAAGGAAGACCTGGTCGTCGGCACCGCCGTGCGCTGGGCGAGCGACCTCGGCCCGCAGCCGGACACCGGCAGTCTCGAAGGCGACCTGGCCGCCCTGCTCCGGGACAAGGCCGAGACGCTGGAGGGTCCCGGCGGCCGGCTGCTGCACGTCCTGATCGGCGAGTCCGCCCACAACGAGGCGCTGGCCCGGGTGCTGGACACCGCGATCATCGAGCCGGTCCGCGACCGGGCCGCCACCGTCGTGCGCCGCGCCGTCGACCGCGGCGACATCCCGCCCCTGGAGAACGCCCACGTACTGGCCGACCTGGTCGTCGGCTCGATGGTCAGCCGCCTCTTCCTCACTCCCGATGCGGCGCACCGGGCCACCACGGACGGGCCGTCGTCCGGTGAGGCCGCGATCGCCGAGCTCCTCCCGTTCCTGCTGCGCGCCCTCGGCGCACAGCAGGATTTGCCTTCGAGTGGACTCCAACCTCCACACTGACCACGACGGCATCCCGTGCCGTGGACGGAAAGGCGGCAGCTGATGGAGACGACGAACGGAACGGGGCACCCCCTGCCCTACGACACCTACCGGCAGGCGATCGAGCGGGAGACCCTGCGCTTCGCCGAGGTGGTCCGGGGCGCGGACCCGGCGACCCCCGTGCCCTGCTGTCCCGACTGGACGCTGGCCGAACTCGCCCGGCACGTGGGATCGCTGCAGCGCTGGTTCTGCGCGCTGCTGACCCAACTGGTGCAAGAGCCGCCGCGCAGCCGTGACGTGGAACTGGGGCTGCCGGACCGCGCGGAGGAGTACGCCGGCTGGGTGGCCGCGGGGGCGCCCACCGTGGCCACCGTGCTGCGTGGCACGGACCCCCAAGCGGCCATGTGGGCCTGGGGAGAGGACCAGCACGCGCGGTTCTGGGCCCGCCGGATGCTCTTCGAAACGCTGGTGCACCGGGTGGACGCGGAGCGCGCCGTCGGCCACGAGTCGGACCTCGACCCCGCGCTGGCCGCGGACGGGGTGGACGAATTCCTCGTCAATCTGCCGTATGCGGGCCTCTTCGCCCCGGAGGTGGCGAAGTTGCGGGGCGACGGCGAGATCATCGCCTTCCGGTGCGCGGACCCTGCCGACGCAGGCGACGAGGAGTGGCGGGTGCGGCTGGACCCGGACGGTTTCCGCCTGCTGCCCCGGGCCGGAGCCGACGCCGACCCGGATGACACCGCGTCATCCGCGCCTCAGGCGACGGTACGAGGACCGGCGGCGGACCTCCTGCTGCTGCTCTACGGGCGGCGTACGTACCAGGACCCCGCCTTCGACGTCTCGGGCGAGGCCACGACCCTCGACCGCTGGTTCGCCCACACGGCCTTCTGAAACGGCCTTCTGAACCGCCCTGCGTCGCCCCGGACGGGAGGACGGAGGGCGCCTCATGGCCGCAGGCGCCCTCCGTTCCTCCCGGACCTTCGCTCGGCACTCATTCGAGAAAGTCCTCGGTCCTCCACCTCGTGCCGGTGAACGGGGGAGCGGTGTTGGGCGCGAGGCCCACGGTGCCGTCGCCGGTCCGGCCGTCGAGGAAGCGATTGCCTTCCACGGTGCCGAGGCACTTGTAGGTGATCGCGCCGTGTTCGAGCCGGGTGGCGAGCCACCGCGTGCCGGTGAACGGAGGATTGGTGTGGGGCGCCAGCCCCACCGTGCCGTCGGCGGTGCGGCCGTCGAGGAAGCGGTTCCCGGGCATCTCCCCGAGACACTCGAAGACGACCACGTCAGGGCCGTGGGAAATGGTCTGGACGTTCCACTGCGTGCCCGAGAGCGGTGGACCGATACGGGGCGCGAGGCCCACGGTGCCGTCGCCGATGCGGCCGACCAGGAAGCGGCTGCCCGGTATGTCTCCCAGGCATCTGAGGAAAGTCATCGTGGGCCCCCTTGGAGCTGGGTTCCCCTTTCCACCATGCGCTCACCCCGGCAGGACCTGCAACCGGGCGGCGGCCGATCAACTCTGCCCGTGCGGAGCCGACTTCCTTCCCGGCCGCCCGTCGTTCAGGACCGGGCGCGGAAGGCGCGCAGCCGCAGTGAGTTGCCCACCACGAAGACCGACGAGAAGGCCATCGCCGCGCCCGCGATCATCGGGTTGAGCAGACCGGCCGCCGCGAGCGGCAGGGCCGCCACGTTGTAGGCGAAGGCCCAGAAGAGGTTGGTACGGATCGTGCCGAGCGTCTTGCGGGCGAGCCGGATCGCATCCGCCGCGGCCCGCAGGTCTCCTCGTACGAGGGTGAGGTCACCGGCTTCGATCGCCGCGTCCGTGCCCGTCCCCATGGCCAGTCCCAGATCGGCCTGGGCGAGCGCGGCGGCGTCGTTGATCCCGTCACCCACCATGGCGACGCTGCGACCCTCCGCCTGGAGGCGCTTGACGACGTTCACCTTGTCCTCGGGCAGCACCTCGGCGATCACCTCGTCGATGCCGACCTCCGCGGCGACCGACCCGGCCACCGCCCGGTTGTCGCCGGTGAGCAGAATCGGGGTCAGGCCGAGGGCCCGCAGCCGGCGGATGGCCTCCGGGCTGCTTTCCTTGACGGCGTCCGCCACTTCCAGCACCGCCCGCGCCGCACCGTCCCAGGCGACCGCGACCGCCGTACGCCCCGCCGCCTCCGCCTCGGCCTTGGCACGCTCCAGTTCGGCCGGCAGGTGGATCGCCCACTCGGCGAGCAGCTTCGGCCGGCCGACGAGGACCGCGTGCCCCTCGACCACGCCCTGGACGCCGAGCCCGGCGACATTGGCGAAGCCCTCCGGAGCGGGCAGGACGCCGACCTTCTCCCGGGCCCCCTCGGCCACCGCGCGGGCGATCGGATGCTCGGACGCGTGCTCCAACGCCCCGGCGAGGCGGAGGACTTCACCCTCGTCCTCACCGGTGTGGACGTCGATGAGGGTCATCCGTCCCGTCGTGACCGTGCCGGTCTTGTCCAGCACGATGGTGTCGACCTTACGGGTGGTCTCCAGCACCTCGGGCCCCTTGATCAGGATGCCCAGCTGGGCACCGCGCCCGGTCCCGACCATGAGGGCGGTCGGAGTGGCCAGGCCGAGGGCGCACGGGCAGGCGATGATCAGGACGGCGACGGCAGCGGTGAACGCGGCCGTCAGGCCCGCCCCGTTGCCGAGCCAGAAGCCGAAGGTGGCGAGCGCCAGCCCGATCACGATCGGTACGAAGACCGCAGAGATCTTGTCCGCCAGCCGCTGGGCGGCGGCCTTCCCGTTCTGCGCGTCTTCAACGAGCCTGGCCATCCGGGCCAGTTGGGTGTCGGCGCCGACCCGGGTGGCCTCGACCACCAGCCGTCCGCCGGCGTTCAGCGTGGCACCGGTGACCGCATCACCGACGAAGACCTCGACCGGGACCGACTCCCCGGTGAGCATCGACGCGTCCACCGCCGCCGAGCCCTCGACCACCGTCCCGTCCGTGGCGATCTTCTCCCCGGGACGGACCAGGAAACGGTCACCGACCTGCAACGCGGCGGTGGGCAGGGTGACTTCGCGCCCGTCCCGGAGAACGGTGACCTCCTTGGCCCCCAGCTCCAGGAGCGCCTTGAGCGCCGCACCCGCCTTCCGCTTCGAACGGGCCTCGAAGTAGCGCCCGGCCAGAATGAAGGCGGTGACGCCGGCAGCGGCTTCGAGGTAGATGTTGCCCGCGCCGTCGCTGCGGGCGATGGTCAGCTCGAAGGCGTGCGTCATACCGGGTGTGCCGGCGGTCCCGAAGAACAGCGCCCACAGCGACCACAGGAAAGCCGCCGACGTGCCGACCGATATCAAGGTGTCCATGGTTGCCGCGCCGTGCCTGGCGTTCGTCCAGGCGGCGCGGTGGAAGGGCCATGCGGCGTAGGTGACGACGGGCGCGGCGAGGGTGAGCGAAAGCCACTGCCAGTACTCGACCTGCAGCGCCGGAACCATCGCCATCGCGACCACCGGCACCGCGAGGACCACGGCGGTGACCAGCCGCTGCCGGAGCGGCCGGAGCTCATCGGGCGCCGCGTCCGCGCCGCCGGTCGCCGGCGCGTGGTCCGTACGGGCCGGGGCGGGCTCCCGCGCGGTGTAACCGGTCGCCTCGACGGTGGCGATCAGATCGCTGACCGAGACGTCTGCGGCCCGGTAGCTGACCTTCGCCTTCTCCGTCGCGTAGTTGACGGTGGCTTCGACACCGTCCATGCGGTTGAGCTTCTTCTCGATGCGGGCCGCGCACGAGGCGCAGGTCATGCCGCCGATGGCGAGTTCGACCTCGTGGGCTTCGGTGAGGGTCGTCATCACTGCTCCTCGCAGGATTGATACCCCTGGGGGGTATGGTGGGCCGCGGAGCAAACATATACCCCCTCCCCGTATTCATGGCAAGGCCTTGCGGTCGCTCTTGCGTATACCCCTAGGGGGTATATTCTCCGTGCTGGCCGGTTGGCCGACCGGCACCCTCCGACCTGAGGAGAACCCCATGAACACCCCGGTAAGAATCACGGCGTTCGCGGCCGCACTCGCCGCGTCCCTCGGCGTCGCGTACGGCGTCGGCAGCGTCGTGACCCCCCTCGCCGCGGCCCCGGAGGCCGCGGCGCACGCCGGACACGGAGGCAGTGGTGCGGCGGGCGGGGGAGGGGAGCACGCGGAGGGCGGCCACCGCACACCCCCCGGCGGGCTGCAGATCTCCCAGGACGGATACCTGCTCGACCTCAAGACCCCGCAGGTCCGCGCGGCCCGGGCGACGGAGCTCCGCTTCGCCGTTCGCGACGGTGCCGGCCAACTGGTCACCGCCTACCGGCGCGAGCACGGCAAGGAACTCCATCTCATCGTCGCCTCCCGTGACTTGGGGACCTACCGGCATGTGCACCCGACCCGCGCGGCCGACGGCACCTGGAGCATCAGGACGGAACTCCCGACGGCCGGCGCCTATCGGCTCTTCGCCGACTTCACCCCGGCCACCGGGCCGGCGAAGAACCTCACCCTCGGCGCGGATCTCGCGGCCACCGGCACCTACCGCCCCGCCCCGCTGCCCGTGCCGTCCACGGTCGCCGAGGTCGACGGCTACAACGTCACCCTCGACGGCCGACTCCGCGCGGGGGAAGAGAGCGAACTGACCCTGAAGGTCACCAAGAACGGCCGACCGGTCACCGACCTCCAGCCCTACCTCGGCGCCTACGGCCATCTCGTCGCCCTGCGCTCGGGCGACCTGGCCTACCTGCACGTCCACCCCAACGGTGCGCCCGGCGACGGCAGGACGAAGCCCGGGCCCGGGGTCTCGTTCACCGCCATGGCGCCGAGCGCCGGCGCATACCGTCTCTTCCTCGACTTCCGGCACGAGGGCAAGGTCCGCACCGCCGCCTTCACGGTCAACGCGGGGCGCTGACGCCATCACGACAGGCGATGACCGGGAGGCCGGTGACGGGCCCGGCACGGCCACGAGCCGCCGGCGGGCCCGGCACGGCCGTGATTCGCTAGGCTGAAATTGGCCGCTCAGGCGCAGGGAAAGATCACCCATTCCCAGCGAGGGAGGTCGATCATGGACGGTCGGCTTGCGGAGTCGCGGATGGTCGCGGTCTACCTCAATGATCACCTGGCCGGTGCCACGGCCGGTGTGGAGCTCGCCCGGCGCATGGCCCGGGAGCACCAGGGTTCGGACCTCGGCGGTGAAGTGAAGGACCTCGCCGCGGAGATCTCGCTGGACCGGCAGGCTCTCCTGCGGCTCATGGCCGCCCTGGGCGTTCCGGTTCGGCGGTACAAGGTCTACGGAGCCTGGGCGGGCGAGAAGGTCGGACGTCTGAAGCCCAACGGCCGTGTGGTCCGTCGCTCCGGCCTCAGCACGCTCATCGAGCTCGAAGGAATGCGTCTCGGCGTCGAAGGAAAGGCGCTCCTGTGGCGCGCGCTCCTCGAATGGGCTCCGCGGGAACCCCGTCTGGACACCCGACGGCTTCAGGAGCTCCTGTCCGGAGCGCGGCAGCAGGCCGAGGTACTGGATGCCCTGCACCGCAAGGCCGTGCGGAGGTTCCTGACCGAACGCTCCGACCAGCGGCGGTCGGAGGCCGCCCGATGACCCACCCCGGCCGACCGCCGCGCACGGGCCGTCCCCGTCCCCGTCCTGGGCAGCACCGCCTCGCAGGTGAGGGCCCCCTCGTGAACCCGATGCAGGTCGCGCGTGCCCAAGGATTGTTCCACGCAGGCGGCGGCGCCTGGGCTCTGCTGTCCCTGCGCGGCTTCGAGCGCCACTTCGGGCCGCGGAGGATGAAAGAGGAGCAGGACTGGCTGGTCAGAACGGTGTCAGGGCTACTGGTCGCCTGCGGCTGGAGCCAGCTCCGGACCTGCCCCGCGCCCGAATGCCTGGCCCAGGCACGCCGGATCGGCGTCGGCACGGCGCTGACCCTGCTCGCCATCGACCTGGTCTACGTACCGAGGGGCAAGGTGCGCCGCAGCCATGCGCTGGACGCCGTCATCGAGGCCGGCTGGCTCGTCGCCTGGTGGCGGTGCGGTCCCCTGCCGTCCGCACCGGTCGCCCGCTGCTCACCTCTTGCGCTGCAGTGATCCCCAGAGTCCGGCCTGCCGGTCGACCTCGGCCTTGGCCTGCTTCAGCACGCGGGAGGAAATCCAGGCAATGGGCTGCACGGAGCGGACGAGGGGTTCGTTGTCGGGACCGCGCCCCGCCTCACGCCCGTGCAGCACCCACGGACGCACCGCTGAGCCCTTCTCCCGCGGCAGATGGGAGTAGTCGTGGAGGCGTCGCGCCACCCATACGCGGGTAGGGCGCCCCTGCCACCAGGGAGGGACGTCAAGGGCGTTGGCGGACAGGCCCGGCAGGGACGCGCCGGTGAGGTCGTCCGTGCTGGAGGACCGGCCCAGATCGGCTTCCGGTCCGCGTGACCAACGGACGTAGAGGTGCGGACGGCGTTCGACGAGTGCGGCCAATTCGTCCAAGGTGTGCAACGTGGGCAGGCGGCCCGAGTCCGACATGCGCGCGGCCCTCCTTCCCCCTTCCTCCCTCCTCTTTCCACCGTCTCGCCGGGGAACGGCCTCAGCCGGGGGCCAAGGTGACACTCGCACCCCTCTCGCAGCGCACGATCCGGTCGGTCAGACCGCGCTTCCCGGCCTCGGCGAGGAAGTCTTGGAGCGGTGAGCTGAAGACGGTGTAGTCGTCGTAGTGGACGGGCAGAGCCCGGCTCGTCGGCAGGCGGTCGGCGAGCTCGGCGCCCTGCGCCCCGTCCATGGTCACCATGAAGCCACCCGGCAGCCGGGTCCCCCCGAGGTGGAGCACGGTCAGGTCCACGTGCGGGTACCGGCTCGCTATCTCGGTGAGCCCGTCGAACAACAGGGTGTCACCGGTGATGTACAGCCGGAACCGGACCGGGCCGCCCGCCGGCCCGAATTCCAGCAGGCTGCCCATCACGGGCGGCAGCAGCAGGCCCAGCGCCCCCATGGCGTGCCGGCCCGGCAGGGCGGTGATCCGGACCTGCGTGCCCTGGCGCGTCACGGTGTGGTCCTGCCAGGTACGCAGCCCCACCGCGCGGTGGAAGCGGTGAAGCCCCTGCAGGCGCCGGGAGGCGTGCGGCGTGGTGACGACCGGCACGGAGGTGTCGAGGCCGCGCCGGGCCGTCCGGTCCCAGTGATCACCGTGGAGATGCGACAGCACCACCGCGTCGAGGTCGTCCGGGAGATCGTCGATGGATACGGCCGGCTCGGTGAGACGGCGGCTGAGGAGCCCGTAGCCCAGATACGCGTACTGTCCGCGGTGCAGGAAGTTGGGATCGGTCAGCAATGTCAGATCGCCGTACGTCAGCACCGTGGTGGCATTGCCGACGAAGCGGAGGGTGACCGAGTCGCCAGAAGGATCCGTCATCATGCTCCTCCCCGGGGTGCGCGCACATGAGGCGCCCGATGACCGGCACTCCTCTCATTGTCGCCGCCGACCGCCGCCCCCGCGCAGGCAACCGGTCCCCGCTCCGGACGGCCGTCTGCCCCTACCGGCATCGAGCGACCCGGGCGTTCGGCCATCGGCCGTGTGCATGGTCAGGCCACGTCGCCGAGGTAGGCGTCGGGGGCGGGAGGGGTGCGGGACAGGTCGGCGAGGGGCTGCCGGATGGCCCGGGGCAGCAGATCGGTGGCGGGGACCTTCCGCAGCGGGACCCATTCCAGGCCGATCTGGGTGGCGTCCTGGGAGTGTCCGCCGAGTTGATGGGGATCGCTGGTGGGGGTGCAGAGGAAGATCGCTTCGATGCGGTGGGTCTCGGATCCGTCGTCCGGCTCACCGTGGTGGGCGCCGATGTATTCGCGCAGCCACAACAGGCGGTCGACCGTCACGGTCAGGCCGGTTTCCTCGTGCACCTCGCGGCGGACCGCGTCACCGAAACTCTCACCGGGGCGCTGGCCTCCTCCCGGCAGGAAGGCGTACTCCCGGTCCCGCCAGTGGGCGCGGGTGAGGAGGACATGGTCCTCGTGGAGGACGACGGCCTTGGCAGAGGTGCGGATGGTGGGGCTGGGGGGCTGGGGCACGGTGGTGGTCACCTTCCTGTCGTTACGGCATGTCCCGTCGCGGCCGCTCGGGCGGGCCGACCACCACGATGCCTGGTCCGCCCGAGAACGGGACACCATCAGCCCGTATCGCTGCGCGGGGCCGCCCGGACGCGGCAGCCCACCCATGGCCGGCCGGTGGGCCACCGGCCGTGGGGAGGCTGCCGCAGAGGGGGCGCTGAGCAGTGGCGAACGAGCCCGGCCGGTCAGCTGCGCAGGGGGCCTTCGCAGTGGAAGGGGCTCGTGCCCGCGCGGCCGTTGGACCAGATGTCGACCTCGCCGAAGGAGCAGTTCATGTCGGTGAGGTTGTTGTCGCCGTGGGCGGCCCGGTCCAGGATGAAGAAGTCGACGGTCTCGGACATGTCCTTGAAGACCCGGTCGGCGTTGCCGGCGTCGGCGAGGTTCGCCGTGATGCGGCCGTTGCAGGTGAACCGCGGACGGTCCTTCGAGCCGGAGGCGTGGCACTCGTCGGGGTTGTTGTAGGTGCTCTTGGCGAAGGACGAGCGGACCTGGTCGGGCGTGCTGTCGGTCAGCTCGGCGAGCGGGACGTGCTTGGTGTCGGGGACGAAGAGGTCGTCGACGTGGGCGATGTTGGTGTCGAGGAAGGCGTCGTACTCCCGCTGGAGGCCTTGGTCCTTGCCGAGGCGGGCGCGCCAGGCGTCGAAGGCCGCCGGGTCGTCGGCCCGCAGGTTCCGGTACATCTCCTTGAGCAGGGCGGGGTGTTCGGTCCACAGGAACTCGAAGAACGTGCCCGCGTAGTTGTAGAAGCGGAAGCCGTCCCCGTCGTACGTGGCGTGCAGGAGCTGGTCGACGGTCATGCGCGGGCCGCCGTTCGCGGTGTCGGCGATGATGCCCCGCACCAGTGACTTGCGGACCTTGATGCCGTCGTCACGGGTGCCGCCGTCGAAGAACTCGGCGGTGCCCTCGTCCATCGCCGTGGTCCGGTCGCCCTCGTACCAAGGACCTTCGCCGAACGTGCCGGGCACCGCCCAGCGGCCGTTGAGGTAGTGCGTGTACTCGTGCCGGAAGAGCTCCTCCAGGGTGAGTGTGGAGTCCTGCGGGACGCGGCGCTGGTAGGTGTAGAAGGTCGCGCCCTGCTCGATGTACATGCCGCCGTTGCTGGTGCTCAGGCCGGTCAGCAGCGGCTGGAAGTTCTCGTAGTCGGCGCGGGAGGCGTACAGGACGATGTGCAGGGTGGAGTTGGTGTCTCCGGCCAGCGGCTCCTCGGTGCCGACCACCCGGTGGAACTGCGTCTTGACCTGCTTGCTGGCGTAGTAGAGCTGGTCGACGGTGCCGCGGTCGAGGGCGGTGCGGACCGTGATGCCGTCCGTCCCGTCCTTGCCGTACGTGTAGGTCTGGGGGAAGAGGCGCTTCTCGATGTCCGCACGGCAGACCTTGTACGGCGCGCAGGCGTCGAATTCGATCAGCCAGGTGGCCACCTTGGCCCAAGGGGCGCTGTACGCGCCGAAGTTGCGGGCGGTGGTGTTCAGGAGCGGGCCGAGGCCGGCGACGATTTCGTCGTGCAGCCGGTCGATCTGCCCGGTGCGGCCGTACTCGCCGACCGCGTCGCGCACCACCCAGGCGTTGGCCGTGTTCTTGAGGTGGGTGTAGTTGGCGAAGGCCTTGAAGGCGGCGCGGTAGGACGGGGCGGCCACGACCGCGTCGCGGAAGGCGGTGTCCTGGTTGCCCGGGTAGACGCCGAGGTAGTGCACGGAGAGGGCGGCGAGGGCGGCGCCGCCCCAGGAGGAGTCCTTGGCGGTGTCCGGGTGGGCCGGGCCCATGGTGGCGAGGACCCGCTTGACCAGCGGGAGTTGGTACTGGCGCAGGCCCTTGGCGCTGGCCGCGTTGAGGGCCTCGCGGAGCGTCTCGGCGTTGCTGCGGGTCACGTCGAAGGTGTGGGCGGCCGAGCCGAAGGCGGCGACGGCCCGGCGCATGGCGTCCAGGGTCGCCGGGTCGGTGAGGTCGACCTCCCGGTG
The DNA here is from genome assembly GCF_040652715.1 of Streptomyces sp. NPDC048196. Classification (NCBI taxonomy): domain Bacteria; kingdom Bacillati; phylum Actinomycetota; class Actinomycetes; order Kitasatosporales; family Streptomycetaceae; genus Streptomyces; species Streptomyces sp. NPDC048196. Next base: position 109,428 of record NZ_JBEZMM010000019.1, read on the forward strand.
GGAGAAGCCCAGGTACGAGACGGCGTGGAGGTAGGTGAACATCTCCAGCAGGTGGCTGCCGTTCCGGCCGTCGTGCGCGGCGGCGAGCCGGCCGATGCGGTTCGCGACGGCCTGGATGTGGGCCTTCGACATGACGGGCGCGAGGCGCTGGTCCCAGTTCCAGATCAGGGTGCGCAGACAGCCGTCGGCGCTGACCTCGGGGGCGGCGAGGAACTCGGTGAACTGTTGCGGGGACAGGCCCGTGATGCCGTCGAGGGTGCACGGCACGGCGGCCTTGCCGATCGTGGCGTGCGGGGTGGGGGCCGATGCCTTCGCCGTTGCCTTCGCCTGTGCCTTGGGCGTGTGGGGTCCGGGGACGCGGCCGTTGCCGAGCCCGCCGGGGCCCGGTGTGCGCAGGGCCGGCGATGTGGGCGCCTTGGCCAGGCGGTCGACCTCGTCGTGCGGGGTGGGCGTGGCGCCCGTCGGGCCGGCGAAGGCGGCCGGGTGCGGGGCCGCGGCGGTTGCGCGCGGGGCGGGGGAGGGGCTGAGGGGATATCCGGTTCCGGCCGCCGTGACGCAGAGCGTCACCGCTGTCGCGGCCGTGAGGAGGGATCTGCGAAGGGTTCTTGAAGGGAACACGAAGCTCTCCTGTGTGGGGGCGGTGAAGCGTGCGCGGGGTCCGCGGTGTTCGGGGACCTGGCTGCCGTACAGGTGCCGACTGACGGGCAGGTGCACGCCATGTGATGCGTAACGTAATAATGTGAAATTGCACTGACAAGCCCTTTGTCGGGGTGCATTTCACGGAAATCCCTTGCGCAGCCCCTTGGTTCAGACCAGAGGCCGTGCCGCGTCCGGATACCGTTGCCGCCAGCGCGCGTACGCGGGGCTGTCGTCGCAGTCGCGCACATAGCCCTCGCGCACCCGCCGCAGGACCGTCCGGCCGTGCCGGGCGAGCGGGCCGTCGCGGTGCCAGGCCAGCACATGGCGGTACCACAGGGGGTTGCCGGCCAGCGGGCGCACCGCCACGCCCGGTACCTCGATGAAGGTGGCCTGACAGAGGCTCACCGCCAGGCCGGCCCGGACGATCTCGATCAGCTGCCGCCCCTCCGCCTCGTAGGGCACCCGGGGCCGACGGTCGGTCAGCGCGAAGACCGACGACCAGTACTCGCGGGTGCGGTCGCTGTCCGGGCGGGGCGCGGCCCAGTCCTCCCCGGCGAGCTCGGACAGGCTCACCTCCTCCCGGCCCGCCAGGCGGTGGCCGGCGGGCAGCAGGGCGAAGACGGGCTCCGTGACGAGCGGGTGCAGCAGCACGCCGTCACGGGGCGGCGGCTCCTGGCCGGGGTGGTCACCGAGGACGGCGGCCTCCAGACGGCCGGCGCAGAGGTCGTCCAGCAGCGGCCCGGGCGCGTACCGGCAGCGGGCGGTCACTTCGGCGTCCGGCAGCAACTCCCGTACGGCCAACAGGAGATGGCCCAGCAGCGGGGCGCCCACCGAGCCGACGCGGAGGCGGGCGGGCGCCGTGGCCCGCCGCGCGGCCCGGTCGGTGTCGGTGAGGAGCTGGTCGACGCCGGGCAGGAGGGCGCGGGCGTGGGCCAGCACCAGATCGCCCAGCGGGGTGGGCGCGGAGCCCGCCCGCCGGCGGTCGAACAGCGCGCCGCCCAGGAGGGTTTCGATGCGCCGCAGCTGGGCGCTGAGGCCCGGCTGGGTCATCCCGAGCGCCGCGGCGGCCCGGGTGAGGCTGCCGGCCTCGGCGATCGCGCACACCACCCGCAGATGCCGTATCTCCAGATCCATGGCGCGGATGTTATGGACCGGCGGGAGGTTCCCGACAGGGTGTGGCAGCCCTCAGTCTCATGTGACATCTCACACTGCACCCCCCAGGGAAAGGTCCCCGATGACGAAGGCGTTGCACCCCGCCCGCCGCCGCCCCGCACCGCTGCTCGCGGCCGCACTCGCCGGCCTCCTCCTCCCCCTCACCGGAGCCCCGCACGCCGAGGCGTCCCATGTGCCCAAGCCGGCGACCCGCGCCGCCGACTGTGCGCTGCCGGGCGCCACCGGATGGACGGACGAAGGCCATGACACCGACCGCTCCGTGTTCCAGCGCCCCTCCGGGACCCGCAAGGTCGGCATGATCTTCGTGGACTTCCCGGACGCCCCCGCCACCGAGTCCCCGGCCGGCGACGCGGCCCGGATCACGCCCGGCGCGGACTGGCTGCGGCAGGCGTCGTACGGCAAGGCGTGGCTCGCCATCTCCCAGCACCGGCACTGGGTACGGATGCCGCACAAATCCACCGACTACGGCTTCGCACGCGGCCTCAGCCACGAGGCGCACGAGGCGTACATCAAGGACGCCGTGGCCGCCGCCGACCCGGACGTGGACTTCTCCGCGTACGACATGCTCTACGTCGTCCCGACCAGGAACGCCTCGGCCATCTCCTTCACCCCCACCTATGTGTACGAGCCGGGCACGGCCGGCGTCGTCGCCGACGGGAAGCGCATCAAATGGGCCGTCACCTTCGGCCAGGACATGTGGCACTGGGGGCCCAAACTGGTCGGCCACGAGACCGCGCACACCTTCGGGCTGCCCGACCTGTACGCCTTCGACCCGGGCAAGGACACGCACCGTTTCGTGGGCGGCTGGGACGTCATGGGTCTGATCAGCGGGGCCGGACCGCAGTACTTCGCCTGGGAGTCGTGGAAGCTCGGCTGGACCGCCGACAGGCAGGTCGTCTGCCGGGCCTCGGCGGGCAGCGATACGGTCCGGCTCACCGCCGTCGAGTACGGCAGCGGCACGAAGATGGCCGTCCTGCGCACCGGCCCGACGTCGGCGTACGTGGTCGAGTCCCGGCGGGCGGCCCGCGCGGACACCGACCTGTGTGCGACCGGTGCGCTCGTCTACAAGGTCGACTCGTCCGTCGAGACCGGCAAGGGCCCCGTCCAGGTCGTGGACGCCAGGCCCGACGCCACCCCGGCGCAGGGCTGCCGGCCCTTGGACGACGCGCCGTACGGAGCCGGTGAGTCGTTCACCGACGCGGCCGCGGGTGTGCGGATCGACGTGCTGAAGGCCGGCACCTATGGGGACACGGTGCGCATCACGAAGTCATAAGTAGCCCTGGCGATGGGCGAGTTGGCTGTGCTCCGGCGCCGAGGTGGGCGCCGGGGCACAGCCGTGTGCGGGGGCGGTCAGACCGTCTCGGGGAAGTGGCAGGCGACCCGGTGCCCGGCCCCGGACTGCTCCACTCCGCCCAGGACCGGGGCCTCGGTCCGGCAGACGGCCTGGGCCTTGGGGCAGCGCGGGTGGAAGGTGCAGCCGGGCGGGGGTGCCGCGGGGCTCGGCGGATCGCCGAGCAGGGTGATGCGCTCCCGGGCCCGTTCGGCGACCGGATCGGGCAGCGGTACGGCGGACAGCAGCGCCCGGGTGTAGGGGTGTGCGGGGGCCGTGTAGACCCGTTCCTTCGGGCCGATCTCGACGATGCGGCCCAGGTACATCACGGCGACCCGGTCGCAGACCCGTTTGACCACGGACAGGTCGTGCGCGATGAAGAGGTAGGCGAGACCCAGTTCCCGCTGGAGCCGCTCCATCAGGTTGACGATCTGCGCCTGTACGGAGACGTCGAGCGCCGAGACCGGTTCGTCCGCGACGACCAGGCGCGGCCCGGTGGCCAGTGCGCGGGCGATGCCAACGCGTTGGGCCTGGCCGCCGGAGAACTCGTGCGGATACCGGTCGAGGTGTTCGGGGATGAGCCCGACCAGCTGCATCAGGTCGGCGGCCCGGCGGCGGGCGTCGACCGCCGAACTGCCCTGCGCCAGAAGGGGTTCGGCGATGATCCTGGCCACGGTCTGGCGCGGGTTGAGGGAGGCGTGCGGGTCCTGGAAGACCATCTGGAGGTGGCGGCGCAGCGGATGCAGCTCGCGCTGGCCGAGGTGGCTGATGTCGCGGCCGTCGAAGCTGATCGAACCGCTCGTCGGCTCCAGGAGCCGCACGATCATCCGGCCGGTGGTGGACTTGCCGCAGCCCGACTCCCCGACCAGACCGAGCGTTTCTCCCGCGGCCACCTCGAAGCTGACCCCGTCGACGGCCCGGACCGGCGCCGTACGGCCCCGCTTGCCGGGGAAGGTCCGGGTCACCTCGTGTACGGACAGCAGCGGGGCCGTGCCCCGGTGCGGGGCGCCGGCGGCGGCCGGGGGCGGGGACGTACGGGGCGTCGTCATGGGGTGACCTTTCGGATCTGGTCCGGGCCCTCGGACCGGGGGCGTACCGGGGCGCCGGGTGCGGTGGCCGGGCCGAGCGGCAGATGGCAGGCCACCGCGTGCCCGCCGGAAGCGACCAGCCGGGGCCGGTGGCGGGTGCACCGCTCCCGATCGGCCCAGTCGGCCGCCGCCGCCCGCGGGCAGCGGGGCGCGAACGCGCAGCCCGGGGTGGGGGTGAGCAGCGAGGGCGGGCTGCCGGGGATCGCGCGCAACGGGGCGTCGTCGGCGTCGTCGAGCCGGGGGAGGGAATCGAGCAGGCCGCGTGTGTAGGGGTGGGCCGGGGCGGCGAACAGGGCCTCCACCGGCGCCTGTTCCGCCGCCCGGCCGCCGTACATGACCAGGACCTCGTGGGCGACGCGGGCGACCACTCCGAGGTCATGGGTGATCAGGACGACGGCGAGCGAGCGTTCCTCCTGGAGCCGGGCGAGCAGCTCCAGGATCTGGGCCTGGACGGTGACGTCCAGGGCGGTCGTGGGCTCGTCCGCGATGAGCAGGTGGGGTTCGCAGACCAGGGCCATGGCGATCATCACCCGCTGCCGCATGCCACCGGAGAACTGGTGCGGGTACTCGCCCGCCCGGCGCTCCGGCTCCGGGATCCCGACCTCGGCGAGCATCTCCACGGCCCGCCGTCGGGCGGCGGCGCGGCGCGAGCCGAAGTGCACCCGGTGGTGCTCGGCCAGCTGCTCGCCGACCGTGTAGTAGGGGTGCAGGCTGGAGAGCGGATCCTGGAAGACCATCGCCATCCGACGGCCGCGGAGCCGGCTCAGCTCGCGCTCGGGAAGCCCGACCAGCTCCCGGCCCTCCAGGGCGATCGAACCGCTGACCTCGGCCGCGGTGTGCAGGCCCAGCACGGCCATCGAGGTGACCGACTTGCCGGAGCCGGACTCGCCGACGATGCCGAGGGTACGGCCGCGGTGGACGTCGAAGGACAGCGAGTCGACGGCGTGCACGGGACCGTGCCGGGTGGCGAACGTCACCGCCAAGTCCCTTACGGCCAGCAGGGGTTCGGTGGCGGTGGCCATCACAGCCTCACTCGGGGGTCGACGACGGCGTACAGGAGGTCGACGGCCAGGTTGGCGACGACGATGAACGTGGCGGCGAGCAGCGTCACCCCGAGGATCACCGGCTGGTCACCGGTGGTCAGGGCGCCGTAGAAGAGCCGCCCGATGCCCGGGAGGCCGAAGAGCGACTCGGTGATCACCGCGCCGGCGAGCAGCCCGCCGAGGTCCATGCCGAAGAGGGTAAGGAGGGGCGTCATCCCGGCCCGCAGACCGTGCTTGACGACGACGGTGCGGCGCGGCAGGCCCTTGGCGCGGGCCGTGCGGATGTACGGCTCCGCCATCGTCTCGATCATCGAACTGCGGCTCTGGCGTGCGTACATGGCCGCGTACAGGAGGGCGAGCGCCAGCCACGGCAGCAGCAGGTTCGACGCCCAGTGCGCGGGGTCGTCGGCGAAGGAGACGTAACGCGGATAGGGGAGCAGACCGGCCACCCGGATGAGGCCGTAGATCAGCATCATGGAGGTGAAGTACACGGGCAGCGAGGCGGCGCCGACCGCCCCCACCATCAGGGCGCGGTCGACGAGCGTGTCCTTGCGGAGGGCCGCGACCACCCCGGCGCTCAGCCCGAGCACCAGCCACAGCACGGCCGCACCGACGGCGAGCGACGCGGACACCGGCAGCCGGTCCACGAGGAGGTCCCAGACGGCCTCGCTGTTCTCGTACGAGTAGCCCAGGCACGGGAAGTCGCAGTGCAGGGTGTACCGGCCGCTGCCCATCGTGCGGCCGGTGAAGATCCCGGAGGCGAAGTCCCAGAACTGCCGCCACACGGGCTCGTCGAGCCCCATGTGTGCCCGGATCGCCTCCAGGCGTTCGGTGCTGCACGACTTGCCGCAGGCCGCGGCGGCCGGGTCGGAGGGCAGGACGTAGAAGATGGTGAAGGTGACCGCGGCTACGGCGATGAGCACTCCGACGACGGCCACCAGGCGCCGCAGGGTGTAGCGGATCATGTGCGGCTTCCCCTCGGGTCGAGGACGTCGCGCAGGGCGTCGCCGAGCAGCGTGAACGCGAGGACGGTCAGGAACAGGCAGGCGCTCGGGATGACGAAGTACATGGGGTCCGTGTCGTAGAAGGAGACGCTCTCGGCGATCATCTGGCCCCAGGAGGGGGTGGGCGGCCGCACCCCGACGCCCAGGTAGCTCAGCGCCGCCTCGGTGGCGATCATCCCGGGAATGAGGAGGGTGGTGTACGCGATGACGGGCCCGGCGACGCCCGGGAGGACGTCGCGGGTGAGGATCCGCCAGGACCCGGAGCCGCCGACGTGGGCGGCGTCGACGTACTCGCGGTGCTTGAGGGAGAGGGTCTGGCCGCGCACCACGCGGGCGACGCCGGGCCAGCCGAAGAGGCCGATGACGGCCGTCATCAGCAGGATCCGGTTGACGTCCTTGGCCACCGACATCATCGCGATCATGAAAATGAGGGACGGAAAGGACATGGTGAGGTCCATCAGGCGGGAGAGCAGGGCGTCGGTGCGGCCGCCGAAGTAGCCGGCCGCGATCCCGGCCGCGGTCCCGGTGAGGACGACGATGGCGGTGGCGGTGAGGGCGATGAGCAGGGAGACCTGGGCGCCGTGCACGACCCGGGCGAACAGGTCGCGTCCGGTGACCGGTTCGACGCCCAGCCAGTGGTCGGCGGAGATCCCGCCGAGCGGTCCCAGGGGCGTGCCGCCGAGGTACGGATCGACGGCGGACTTGTCGAACGCATCGGGCGACCAGCCGCCCAGCGCGCTCAGCAGCGGGGCCGCGGCCGCCATGAACAGGAACAGCCCGATGATGCCGAGGGAGATCCGCACGGAGGTGCGGCGGCGCAGTGCGCGGCGGGCCAGCTGCCCGGGGCGGCCGGACGCGGCGGACAGGACTGCCGCCTCCGGGGCGAGCGGCTCGGGTGCGGGGGAGGACATGATGGGCTCGCCCCTCCTCAAGTCCGGCTCTTTGCGGGGTCCTTGAGGCCGACGGACGCGTAGTCCAGCTGGCCGCCGAAGGAGGTCTGACCGTAGGCGCCCGCAATGTTGCCGCCGAGCACCAGGGGCCAGCGGCGGACCAGGATCGGGACGGCGGGGGCCTTCTTGAGGATCTCCCCGTCGAGTTGCCGCCACGCCCGGTCGGCCCGCCGGGCGTCGGTCATCGCGGCGATCTCGTCCATCCGCCGCATGGTCGGCCGGTCGCGGAAGAGCGAGTGGTTGCCGGAGTTGCCCTTCTCCTTGATGTACCGGCCGTCGAAGACGAACGGGAGGAAGGTCGAGCCGGAGGGGTAGTCGGGGCACCATCCGGTGAAGACCAGATCGGTGCGGTTCTTGGTGTCACCGATGGTGGCGTAGAACGCGGACGGGTCGACCGTGTTGATGGCGACCTTGATGCCGGCCTTGGCCAGGGACTGCTGGATGGCCTCGGCGCGTCCCTTGTCACCGGAGGACACGGTGATCTCCGTGGAGAAGCCGTCCGGCTTGCCCGCCTCCTTCAGCAGCTGCTTGGCCTTCGCGACGTTTCCGGTGGCGGGGATCTTGAGGGTGTCGGGCTGCTTGCCGCCGAAGAGGGCGGCGGGCATGTAGGCGGTGGACAGGTCGTTGAAGGCCGGGCCGCCGGACGCGGTCAGCACCGAGTCCCTGTCGAGGGCGTACTGCACGGCCTGACGCACCCGTACGTCGGTGAAGGGCGCCCGCCCGGTGTGCATCTGGACCATGTCCGTGCAGTTCGTCGACTCCGCGAGCAGGCGCGCTCTGACGTCGGCGCGCGGCAGCACCTTGGCCGCGCTCTCCGGCCGCAGTGCGTACCAGGGGACGGCGGAGGCGTCCGGGCCCTGGCCGGCGATGAGCCGGTCGTCGATCTGGTTGGCCTTCAGTCCCATCTCCACCACCAGCCGGTCCGGGTACGCCTTGCGCACCGGGTCGGTCTTCGGGTCCCAGTGCGGATTGCGGACCAGCACGAGCCGCTTGCCCCGCCCGTACGACTCGATCTTGTACGGCCCCGAGGAGAACGGCCGGTTGTCGTAGCGCGGTCCGTCGTCGCGGGCCCGGGGGACGGGCGCGAAGGTCGGCATCACGGTGACGTCGGGGAACTCCGCGAAGGGCTTGCGGAGTTCGAAGACGATGGTGTGGTCGTCCGGCGTCTTGACGGAGGCGAGGTGCCGGCCGTCCGCGGGGCCCTGGTACCCCCCGGCGCCGGCGAGGTAGCGGGCCGCGTAGTCGGCGCCGCCGGGCAGGTCGGGCGAGAAGGACCGCTCCACGTTGTACTTGATGTCCTGCGCGGTGACGGGTGTGCCGTCCTCGTATCTGACGCCCTTCTTGAGATGGAAGGTCCAGGTCCTGGCGCCGTGGGACGGGGTGCCGAGGTCGGTGGCGAGGTCGGGGACGAGGGTGCCGCCCGCGGGGCCGGGCGCCGCTCGGTAGGTCACCAGGGTGCGGTAGAGCAGGCGGGTCCCGAAGTCCATGTCGTTCATGACCCAGTTGCGGGCCGGGTCGAGGTGGGTGAAGTCCTGGTTGGACAGGACGGTGAGGGTGCCGCCCCGCTTCGGGGTGCCGCCGACGACCTTGCCCTGGTTGACCAGGGCGGGGTTCTTGCCGCGGCTCCTGCCGTCCGCGGAGTCCTTGCCGCCGGCACAGCCGGCCGTGCCGAGGGCGAGGGCCGCCGCGAGGGAGACCGCGGCGGTACGGGTGCGCTTGTTCATCAGTGGTCACTCCGAGAACAGTCGGACAGCCGTCAGGCTGGAATGTGACCCGTAACATAGTAATGTGAAATTGCACTGACAAGGTGTCGATCGCCCCGTTACCCAGCTGTGCCCGAGTGAACTGCCGTCAGGAGCGGCACATTGCCCTCAACCCGCTTCTGCAACCCGCTCTGCGACCGGCACCGCACCCGTACTGCGACCTGCGCCGCACCCGTACTGCGACCCGCACCGCAACCGAGGAGGAGAACCCATGACGGAAGCTGTTCCCACCGCCCCGCGCACCGTCAGCCATGACCTGCCCGTCACGCCGGAGCTGGAGCGGTTCCTGGCGAGCGGCTGGGCGGCGACGCCGCTGCCGGACGCCATCCGGCTGCCCGCCGCCGACGTCACCCCCGCCCGCCGGCAGCGCCTCTCCGCCCGCTTCCCCGGCGAACGGCTGATCGTCCCCGCCGGTGCACTCACCGTCCGCTCCAACGACTGCGACCACCGCTTCCGGCCGCACAGCGCCTACGCCTGGCTCACCGGCCTGACCGGCGAGGACCAGGCGGGGCACGTCCTGGTCCTGGAGCCGGACGGGCCGCACCGGCACGAAGCGGTCCTGTACCTCCGTCCCCGCTCACCGCGCACCGACAGCGGCTTCTGCCGGGACCGGCGGTACGGCGAATTCTGGGTCGGCCGCCGCCCCGACCTCGCCGAGGCCGAGCGCATGACCGGCATCCGCTGCGTCCACCTGGACGACCTCGACGCCCTGCCCCCAGGGCGCGACGCCGCCACGGACGCCCAACTGGCTTCGGTCCTCAGCGAGTTGCGGCTCGTCAAGGACGCCTGGGAGGTCGAGCAGCTGCAGCTCGCCGTCGACCACACCACTGCCGGGTTCGAGGACGTGGTCCGCAGCCTTCCGCGGGCCCTCGCCCACCCGCGCGGTGAGCGCTGGATCGAGGGCGTCTTCGGGCTGCGGGCCCGCGCCGAGGGCAACGGCACGGGCTACGAGACCATCGCGGCCGCCGGCGCCCACGCCTGCGTCCTGCACTGGATACGCAACGACGGCCCGCTGGACGCCCGCCAGTTGCTCCTGCTGGACGCCGGTGTGGAGACCGACACCCTCTACACCGCCGACATCACCCGCACCCTGCCGCTCTCCGGACGCTTCTCCCCGGTGCAGCGGCAGGTGTACGACCTGGTGCTCGCGGCCCAGGAGGCGGGCATCGCCGCGCTGCGGCCGGGTGCCCGGTTCCGTGACTTCCACCGTGCGGCGATGCGGGTGATCGCGGAGGGGCTCACCGAATGGGGTGTCCTGAAGAGCCCGGAAGGGGACTTCCACCGCCGCTACACCCTCTGCAGCAGTGGGCACATGCTCGGGCTCGACGTGCACGACTGCGCCCAGGCGCGGGCCGACGCCTATCTGGACGGGGTGCTGGCGGAAGGTCAGGTGCTGACGGTCGAGCCGGGGCTCTACCTCCAGCCGGACGACGAGACGCTCCCGCCCGACCTGCGCGGCATCGGCGTACGGATCGAGGACGACCTGGTGATCACGGCGGACGGGGCGCGGCTGCTGTCGGGCGCGCTGCCGCGGACGCCGGAGGCGGTGGAGGCGTGGATGGGTGAGCTGATGACGGGCTGAGCCCCTCGGCCACCTGGGGCGTTTCGGGGCCGGTTTCCGGGCCGTCGGCAAGGGAATTGGCGTCGCGCCGGGAGATCTCTTGGCAACGCAGGTGCAATGTGAAATATTACTGACGTGCCCACGAGAAACTCTCCGGATCTCCTCGTCATCGGGGCGGGCGTGGTCGGCGCCGTCTGCGCCTACTACGCGGCCCGGCGCGGCCTGCACGTCACCGTGCTCGACCGCGGCTCCGTCGCCGGCGGCACCACCGGCGCCGGCGAAGGCAACCTCCTGGTCTCCGACAAGGAACCCGGCCCCGAGCTCGAACTCGCCCTGTACTCCACCCAGTTGTGGCGCGAACTGGCCGAGGTGCTGCCGTCACGGATCGAGTACGAGGCCAAGGGCGGCCTCGTCGTCGCCTCCGATGAGCAGAGCCTGACCACGCTGCAGGAATTCGCCGAACGGCAGACGGCGGCCGGGGTCACCGCCGAAGTGGTGCCCGGCGGGCGGCTCCGCGAGCTTGAACCGCATCTCGCCCCCGGCCTCGCGGGCGGCGTCCACTACCCGCAGGACGCCCAGGTGCAGCCCGCCCTCGCCGCCGCCCACCTGTTGCGCGCGGCCGGCGACCGGGTGCGCCTCCGGCTCGGCGAGGAGGTCACCGAGATCCTCACCGGCGCCCACGGCGAGGTGCGGGGCGTGCGGACGCCCTCCGGTGACCTCCACGCCCCCTACGTGGTGAACGCGGCGGGGACCTGGGGCGGCGAGCTGGCCCGGCTCGCCGGCGTGGACCTTCCGGTGCGGCCCCGGCGCGGCTTCGTGCTGGTCACCGAGCCCCTGCCGCGCCTGGTGCGGCGCAAGGTGTACGCCGCGGACTACGTCGCCGACGTCGCCAGTGACTCGGCGGCCCTGCAGACCTCCGCCGTCGTCGAGGGCACCCCGGCGGGCCCGGTCCTGATCGGCGCGAGCCGGGAGCGGGTCGGATTCGACCGCTCGCCATCCGTGGAGGTACTGCGCCGCCTCGCCGGACAGGCGGTGGAGCTCTTCCCGGTCCTCGCCACGGTGCGGGCCGTGCGGACGTACCCGGGCTTCCGCCCCTACCTGCCCGACCACCTGCCCGCGATCGGGCCCGACCCGCGCAGACCGGGGCTGCTGCACGCCTGCGGCCATGAAGGAGCGGGCATCGGCCTCGCCCCGGCCACCGGACGGATCATCGCGGAGGCCCTGGTGGACGGCGAACTCCCGCTGGACATCACCCCGTTCCGACCCGACCGGTTCGGCGGGGGAGAGGCAGGATGACCGCCTCCCCGGCCGCCGGCCGACCCCGCACCGACCCCCTGCGAAAGGAGCCGTGTCATGGCGCGTGACCGCAGCCCCGCCGAGCTCGTCGGCGCGGTGCCCGACGCCGCGTTCGAGATCACCTTCGACGGCCGCCCGATCGTCGCGCTGCCCGGCCAGTCCCTGGCCGCCGTGCTGTGGGCCGCCGGCATCCTCGCCTGGCGCACCACCCGCGTCGGCGGCCGGCCGCGCGGCGCCTTCTGCGGCATCGGGCACTGCTTCGACTGCCTCGCCACCGTCAACGGGGAACCCAACCGCCGGGCCTGCCTGGTCCCGGCGCGGCCCGGCGACGCCGTCACGACCCAGGAGGGACACGGCCATGCCGAACTCGGCGACCGGTGACCCGGAGTACGACCTCGCGGTGATCGGGGCCGGCGCCGCAGGACTCGCCGGTGCCGTCACCGCCTCCGAACTCGGCCTGTCCGTCGCGCTGTTGGACACTTCCACACAGCCGGGCGGGCAGTTCTACCGGCACCCCGCCCCGGCCCTCGGCGCCACCCGCCCCGAGGCCCTGCACCATGACTGGTCCACCTTCACCGGCCTGCGCCGCCGGCTGGCCGACAGCAGCGTGACCCACCTCGCCGGCCACCACGTCTGGACCGTCGTCCGCGCGGAGTCGAAGGGCTCGTGGGACGTGCACGCCGTCACCGGAGCGGACGGCGACGGGGAGCGCCCGGTCCGGGTGCGGGCCCGCGCGGTGCTGCTCGCGACCGGCGCGTACGAGCGTCAGCTCCCGTTCCCCGGGTGGACGTTGCCGGGCGTGGTGAGTGCCGGGGGAGCGCAGGCGATGCTGAAGTCCGGCCTGGTGCTGCCCGGGATGGGTGTCTCCCCTGTTCGGGCGACGTCGAGAGCTGGGATTGGGGTCTCCCCTGCTCGAGCGAAGCCGAGAGCTGGGGGAAGGGTGGTGGTGGCGGGCAGCGGTCCGCTGCTGCTGGCCGTCGCCGCGTCGCTCGCCAAGGCGGGGGCCCGGGTCCCGGCGGTGGTCGAGGCATCCGGCTACCTCGGCTACGCCCGCCACCCCCGCACCCTCGCCGTCAACGCACACAAGATGGCGGAGGCGGCGCTGCACGGCACGGCACTGCTGCGGCACGGGGTGCGGCTGCGCACCCGCAGCGCGGTGACCCAGGTGCACGGGTCCGACCGGGTGGAGGCCGTCACGGTCTCCCGGCTCGACCGCGACTGGCGGCCCGTACGGGGGTCCGGCCGCCGCATCGTCTGCGACGCACTGGCGGTCGGCTTCGGCCTCGTCCCGCAGCTCGAACTCGCCACCGGCCTGGGCTGTGCCACCCGGCGCGCCCAGGACGGCAGCCACGCCCTCGACCTCGACGCACAGCAGGAGAGCTCGGTACCCGGCATCTGGGCGGCGGGGGAGACGGGCGGCATCGGTGGCGCCCAACTCGCCTGCGTAGAGGGTGAGTTGGCGGGCCTCGCGATCGCGGCCCGGCTGGGTGGGCGGCCCGCGCTCGCCGGGAGCGGCCGGGCCGGTGCCCTGCGCCGGCGGCGCGACCGGATGCGTGCCTTCGCCTCCGTGATGGCCGCGGCACACGCACCCGGTGCCGGGTGGAGCCGGTGGCTCGACGACACCACGGACGTGTGCCGCTGCGAGGAGGTCAGCGCGGGCCGCATCCGCGAGGCGGTCACCGATTTCGGCGCCCGGGACGCCCGTACCGTCAAACTCCTCACCCGCGCCGGCATGGGCTGGTGCCAGGGCCGGATCTGCGGCGCAGCCGTGGCCTGCCTGGCCACCGAAGGGCCGGGGGAGAAGCTGCCCCCGTCTCCCGAGCGCCAGCCGCTGGCGGTGCCGGTCCGGCTGGAAGTGCTCGCCGCCCTCACCGAGGCGGCCGCGTCGGAAGCCGGCAAGCCGGAGGGAGGCGCCGATCCGGAGGGGGATGCCGGCCCCTGACGGACGCCCGCACCCCGCGGCACCATGCACCACCTCATGCAATGTCACACGCCACAGTAAAGCCATACGTCACAGAAGGGTTTCTTCATGACCACCGCCTCCACCGCCACGACCTGGAGTGCCGAACGCCCCTGGCGCGGCATCATGGTCGCCACCGCCCTCCCGCTGCGTGCGGACCGGTCCGTCGACCACGACGCCTACGCCGCACACGTCCGCTGGCTCCTCGACAACGGCTGCGACGGCGTCGTACCCAACGGCTCCCTGGGCGAGTACCAGACCCTGACCGATGAGGAGCGTGCCCGCGTGGTGCGCACCGCCGTCGCGGCCACCGGTGACGGTGCCCGCGTGATGCCCGGAGTGTCCGCATACGGCAGCGCCGAGGCACGCCGCTGGGCCGAGCAGGCCGCCGAAGAGGGCTGCGGCAGCGTGCTGCTGCTGCCGCCCAACGCCTACCGCGCCGACGAGTCCGCCGTACGCGCCCACTACGCCGAGGTCGCCAAGGCCGGCGTGCCGATCGTGGGCTACAACAACCCCATCGACACCAAGGTCGACCTGACCCCCGCGCTTCTCGCCCGCCTCCACAACGAGGGCAGCATCGTGGCGGTCAAGGAGTTCACCGGCGATGTGCGCCGGGCGTACGAACTGGCCGAACTCGCCCCCGGGCTGGACCTGTTGATCGGCGCCGACGACGTGCTCCTGGAGCTCGCACTGGCCGGCGCCGTCGGCTGGATCGCCGGATACCCCAATGCCTTCCCCGCCGCCTGCGCCGAGCTCTACCGTGCCGCCGTGGCCCAGGACCTGGACACCGCCCTGCCGCTGTACCGGTCCCTGCACGGCCTGCTGCGCTGGGACTCCAAGACCGAGTTCGTGCAGGCCATCAAGTTGTCCATGGACATCGTCGGCCGCCCCGGCGGTCCCACCCGGCCGCCGCGGATGCCGCTGCCCACCACCGTCGAGGCCGAGGTGCGGGCAGCCACCGAGAAGGCCGTCGCCGCCGGCCACCGCTGACCGGGAGGAGATCATGCGCACCCGCCACGTCTTCCACGCCGTCGACTCACACACCGAAGGCATGCCCACCCGCGTGATCACCGGCGGCGTCGGGGTGATCCCCGGCACCACCATGGCCGAGCGCCGGCTGCACTTCATCGAGCACCTGGACCACCTGCGCACCCTGCTCATGTACGAGCCGCGCGGCCACGCCTCCATGAGCGGCGCCATCCTCCAGCCCCCGACCCGGCCCGACGCCGACTACGGCGTGCTGTTCATCGAGGTCTCCGGCCTCCTGCCGATGTGCGGACACGGCACCATCGGGGTGGCCACCGTCCTCGTCGAGACCGGCATGGTCGAGGTCACCGAGCCCGTGACCACCGTCCGCCTCGACACCCCCGCCGGGCTGATCAGCGTCGACGTACAGGTCGAGGACGGACGGGCCACGGCCGTCACCCTCACCAACGTGCCCGCCTTCTGCGTCGGCCTCGACCTCACGGCGAAGGTGCCGGGCCACGGCACGGTGACGTACGACCTCGCCTTCGGCGGGAACTTCTACGCCTTCGTCGACCTCGACGCCCTGGGGCTGCCGTTCGACCGCGCCCGCAAGGACGATCTGCTCGCCGCCGGGCTCGCCCTCATGGACGCGATCAACGCCTCGCCCGACCGGCCGGTCCACCCGACCCGGCCGGAGATCGCGGGCGTCAAACACGTCTACCTCGCCGCCCCGGGCGCGGACGCCCACCACTCCCGGCACGCCATGGCCATCCACCCGGGCTGGTTCGACCGCTCGCCGTGCGGCACCGGCACCAGCGCGCGGATGGCCCAGTTGCACGCCCGAGGTGCCCTGCCCCTGGACCGCGACTTCGTCAACGAGTCGTTCATCGGCACCCGGTTCACCGGGCGGCTCGTCGAGGAGACGGAGATCGGCGGGGTGCCCGCCGTCGTGCCCCGCATCACCGGGCGGGCCTGGATCACCGGCACCGCCCAGTACTTCCTGGACCCCGACGACCCCTTCCCCGGAGGTTTCCTCCTGTGAGCACCGCCCTGGCCCCGGTTGTCTCCCGCAACCCGGCCGACCCCTCCGACGTGGTCGTGGAGGCCGCCGCGCCCGGCGCGTTCGCCGCCGCCGACGCCGTCGAACGCGCCCGCACCGCACAGCCCGGCTGGCTGCTCGGCGGCGCGGCCGCCCGCGCGGGCGCCCTCGGTGCGATCGCCACCGCCGTCGAGGCCGCCGCGGACGAGCTGACCGCGCTCGCCGTACGCGAGGTGGGCAAACCGGTCACCGAGGCCCGCGCCGAGGTGGCCCGCACCGCCGCGATCTGGCGCTACTACGCCCAGGCCCCGCACGACCCCACCGGTGCCGTCCACGAGACGGCCGCCGGCCCGGGGCTGCTGCTGACCCGCCGCCGTCCGCACGGCGTCGCCGGCCTGATCACCCCCTGGAACTTCCCGTTCGCCATCCCCACCTGGAAGGCGGCCCCCGCCCTCGCAGCCGGCAACGCGGTCGTCCTGAAACCCGCACCCGACGCCACCGCCTGCGCGCTGCGCCTGGCCGAGATCGTGCAACAGGCCCTGCCCACCGGGGTGTTCACGGTGCTGCCCGGCGGTGCCACCGAGGGGGACGCCGTCGTCTCGTCCGCCGACGTCCTCTCCTTCACCGGTTCCACCGCGGTCGGCCGGGCCGTCGCAGGGACCGCCGCCGCCCGGGGTGTCCCCGTACAGGCGGAGATGGGCGGGCTGAACGCGGCGATCGTCCTGCCGGACGCAGACATGGACACCGCGGCCGCACACCTCGCCGCCGCGATCGCCGGATACGCCGGCCAGAAGTGCACCGCCACCAGCCGCGTGATCGCCGTCGGCGCCGCCCTCGCACCACTGCGCGAGGCGCTCGCCGCCCACCTGCGGGCCCTGCCGGTGGGCGCCCCCACCGACCCCGCCACCGTCTGCGGCCCCCTCATCAACGAGCAGGCCCGCAACCGCGTCGTCGAGGCCCGCCGGGGCCTGCCCGACCTCGTGACCACCCCCGCGCCCACCGGGAGCGACGGCTGGTACGCGGCACCGGCCCTGCTGGAGAACGTCCCCGCTGACCACCGGCTCCTACGGGAAGAGACCTTCGGCCCGGTCGCCGTACTGCTCCACGCCGACGACCTGGAGGGGGCGGTGCGGATGACCAACTCCGTTCCGTACGGCCTGGTCACCTCGGTGCACACGGCATCCCTCGACACCGCCCTGCACGGACTCGACCGGCTCGACACCGGCATGATCCGGATCAACGCCCCGTCCACCGGCGTCGACTTCCACCTGCCGTTCGGTGGCACCAAGGCATCCAGCCACGGACCGCGCGAACAGGGCCGCGCCGCCCTGGACTTCTACACCTCGACCCGCACCTACACCCTCACTCCCGCACACCCGTAGCCACCTGCGAAAACAACGTGACATTGTACGCTGGTGATCCGCTCGGCCACGAGGGACAAGGGCACGAAGGGAAACACCACGTCATGGGCCACCTCACGCAGCGCAACCTCAACACCACCAGGGAGCGCCTGCGCGACCAGGTCGCCCACCACCTGCGGGCGGCCCTGATCTCGGGCGAACTCCGCCCCGGCGAGGTCTACTCGGCACCCGGCCTCGCGGAGGACTTCGGCATCTCCGCGACGCCGGTGCGCGAGGCGATGCTCGACCTGGCCCGCGAAGGTCTGGTCGAGCCCGTCCGCAACAAGGGATTCCGGGTCACCGAGGTCAACGAGCGCGACCTCGACCAGTACACCGAGATCCGCACCCTCATCGAGGTCCCCATGATCGGCCGCATCACGCGCAGCGCCTCCCGCGAGGACCTGGAGGCGCTGCGCCCGGTCGCCGAGGAGATCGTGCGCGCCGCCCGCGACCACGACCTCATCGGTTACCTCGACGCCGACCGCCAGTTCCACCTCTCCCTCCTCGCGCTCGCCGGGAACGACCGGCTCGTGGAGACCGTCGGAGACCTGCGCAAGCGCTCCCGCCTGTACGGCCTGACCGCCCTGGACGAACGCGACCAGCTGCTCCCCTCGGCCGAGGAGCACATCGAACTCCTCGACCTGATGGTGGCCGGCGACGCCAAGGCCGCCGAGAAGTGCATGGCCCGCCACCTGGGCCATGTGCGTTCCCTGTGGGCGCAGAACACACAGGACCGCATCCCCGCCCGCCGCGGCCGCAACGTCCGCCTGAGCTCCCGCTGACGACCGGACCACGCCCGGGGCGTGCCGGGCAGCGCCGGTCCGTGCCGGGGCGGGCACAACACCGCGTTATGGCCGACCGGGAGTTCCCCCGGCGCCGGCGGTGACCACAGACTGTCCCGGACCGGTCGGACCCCACCTCACCCACGCGCCCGGGAAGGGCCCATGAATCCCGCATACACCACCGTCGACCACACCTTCACGGTCCCCCTGGACCACGCCGCCCCCGGCGGCGACACGATACGCATCTTCGCCCGCGAGATCACCGACCGCTCCCGCGCCCACGAGGAACTGCCCTGGCTGCTGTATCTGCAGGGCGGCCCGGGCGGCAAATCCCCCCGCCCGTCGGCCACCTCGCCCGGCTGGCTGGCCCACGCCCTGACCACGCACCGCGTCCTCCTCCTCGACCAGCGGGGCACCGGCCGCTCCACCCCCCTCACCGCACGGGCCGCCGCGCGCTTCCGGGACCCGGCCCAACTCGCCGCGTATCTGGGCCACTTCAGGGCGGACTCGATCGTCGCCGACGCCGAGCTGATCCGCCACACGCTGTGCGACGGGAAGCCCTGGGAGACCCTCGGCCAGAGCTACGGCGGCTTCCTCACCCTCACCTACCTCTCCCAGGCCCCGGAAGGACTCCGGGCCTGCTACGTCGCCGGCGGCCTGCCCGGCCTCACGGCCACCGCCGACGACGTCTACGCCCGCACCTGTCCACGCGTACGCGACCGGGTCCACGAGTTCTACGCCCGCTATCCCGACGACGCCCGATGCCTGCGTCAGCTGGCCGATCTGCTCACCGCGCAGGACATCCGCCTGCCCGACGGGGACCGGCTCACCGTCCGCCGGCTGCGCACCCTCGGCCTGCTGCTCGGCATGGGCGACGGGTTCGAGCGCCTGCACTGGCTGCTCGACGAAGCACTGGACGGGGCCGGCGAACCGACCGACACCTTCCTGTACCAGGTGATGAACCTGACGGGCTTCACCGACAACCCGCTCTACGCCGTCCTCCAGGAATCCCTGTACGGCCAGGGCGCCGGCCCCACCGGCTGGGCGGCCTCCCGTGCCCTCGCCGCCTTCCCCGAATTCACCGAGGCCGCGGACCCGCTGCTGCTCACCGGCGAGATGATCTACCGCTGGATGTTCGAGGACATCCGCGGTCTGCGTCCCTTCGCGCAGGCCGCCGACCTTCTCGCCCGGCGCACCGACTGGCCGCCCCTGTACGACCCGGACCGCCTCGCCGCCAACCGGGTCCCGCTCGCCGCGATCGTCTACCACGACGACATGTACGTGGACGCGGGGCTGTCCCTGGACACCGCCCGCAAGATCGGCGCCGCCCGGGTCTGGGTCACCAACGAGTGGGAACACGACGGGCTCACCGCCTCCGGCGACCGGGTCCTCACCCGCCTGATGGACCTGGCCGCGGGCCGCGCCTGACGCCACCCTTGGGGCCTCTCTGCGGAGCTCGGTCTTTCCGGAGCCTCTGTCTTTCGGTAGAGGGCGGGTCGCCCCCAGGGAGTAAGGGGACCCCGTACCTGGCCCCCGATAATCGACCTCATGTTCTCCAGCGCTCCGCCCGCCGCCGAAACCCCTCCCCCTGCCCGCAGCCTCTTCGCGGGTCCCGGCGAGGACGGGCGGCAGCTGTGGCGGGCGGCGGGCGAGGCGGTGCTGGCCCTGGTCCTGGTGGTTCTCCTCCACCAGGGCTGGTCGGAGATCGACGCCAGGCTGAGGGGCGGGGCGGCGGCCCTGGGACTCATCGGCGTCGCACTGGTGGTGGTGCGGCGCCGCTTCCCGGTGGCCGGCGTGCTGGGGCTGGCGGCGCTGATGGGAGTGGTGCCGTCCGTGGCGCTGCTGACCGCGGCCGCCGCCCACACCTCGACCCGGCAGCGGGAGACGCCGCGGCGGCGGGTCGCTCTGCTCCTGGTGGCGGCCGCCTCGGCGATGGCGACATGTGCCGCGTCCGCTCCCGTGCTGGGGCCGGGCAGCTGGTCGTTCGGCCTTGCGCTGGGTGCGGTGCTCGCCGTGACCACGGTGATCGTGCCCGGGCTGGTCGGTGCCGCCGCGGGACAGCAGGACCGGCTGCTGCGGGCGTGGCGGGAGCGTACGGCCGCTGCCGAGGAGGCGCGGCGGCTGGCGGACAGCGAGGCGCGGGTGCGCGAGCGGTCGCGGATCGCCGCGGAGATGCACGACCTGGTCGGGCATCGGCTGAGCCTGGTCTCCCTGCACGCGGGTGGACTGGAGCTGGCGCTCGGCAGAACCGCGCCCGAGCTGCGGGACGAGGCCGCCGTCGTGGGCCGGGCCAGCCGGGACGCCATGCAGGAACTGCGCGAAGTGCTGGGCGTCCTCGGCCCGTTGGGCCGGGACACCGGAACCGATGCGCTGACGGATGCCACGGGCACGCGCGCGGACGTCGAGGCACTGATCGCGGAGTCGCGCAGCGGCGGTATCCCCGTCGAGTTCTCCTGGGAAGGGCCCGATCTCGATGCGCGGCCGGCCCGGGTACGCCGGGCGGTCCACCGGGTGGTGCGCGAGTCGCTGACCAACGTCCACCGGTACGCGGCCGGGGCCCAGGTCACCGTGACCGTGCGCCACGGCGATGCGCTGGTCGAGGTGCGGGTGCGCAACGACGTGCCGCCCGTCCCGCCCGCCGCGACGACCGGGCTCGGCACCGGGCGCGGACTGATCGGGCTGCGGGAGCGGGTGACCCTGCTCGGCGGTGACCTGGAGGCGGGCCGCACACCGGACGGCGGCTTCGCCGTGACGGCCG
Source organism: Streptomyces sp. NPDC048196 (assembly GCF_040652715.1). NCBI lineage: Bacteria > Bacillati > Actinomycetota > Actinomycetes > Kitasatosporales > Streptomycetaceae > Streptomyces > Streptomyces sp. NPDC048196. The sequence goes on from NZ_JBEZMM010000019.1 coordinate 130,180, forward strand.
ACATCCCCGCCGACCCCCGGTTCGGCGCGGAAACGGCGGAGGTGGCGCCGTACGAGACCGAACCGGCCGTCGCCGAGGGACCCGGCGGCGGGCTCTCCACCCTCCAACGGCGCCTCGCCGGGGCCGTCACCGGGCTGCTCGGCCTCGCGGGGGTGGGCGTGATGATGCTGTTCGGCGTCGCGCTGGTGGTCGGCGCGTACGGACCGGTGTACCACCGCCCCGAGAAGCCCCGGGTGGGCATGACCCGGGAGCAGGTGCAGCGGGTGGTGTCCGGGGACGACGACACGGTGCGCGCGGCCGCCGCCGGGCGCGAGCCGCCCCGGCCGGCGTCCGCGTCCGACTGCATGTACCCGTGGGGCAGCGGGGTGGCCAAGGGCGGCCGACTGGAGATCGTCCGCTACTGCTTCCGGGCCGACACCCTGATCGCGATCGACCGTTTCACCGTGCCGATCGTGACCGAAGAGGACCCCACCCACCCTGGGAGAACGACACATGACTGACCAGGCCAACTCCACGGGCCTCCGGCCGGATGCGGCGATCCGGGTGCTGCTCGCCGACGACGAGGAGATGATCCGGCACGGCATCCGGCTGATCCTCCGGCACGCCGACGGCATCGACGTGGTGGCCGAGGCCGTCAACGGCGCCGAGGCCGTCCGGCTCACCGCCGAGCACCGGCCCGACGTGGTGCTCCTCGACATCCGCATGCCCGTACTCGACGGGCTGTCGGCCGTCGAACCGCTGGTCGGCCTCGACCCCCCACCGCAGGTGGTCATGCTCACCACCTTCGGCGAGGACGACAACGTCGTCCGCGCGCTACGGTCCGGCGCCACCGGCTTCCTGCTCAAGGACGCGGGCCCGCAGGAGCTGATCAGCGCGGTACGGGCGGCGGCCGCGGGGGACGCGGTGCTCTCGCCCGGCGTCACCGGCACCGTCATCCGCCGGATGCTGAGCGGCGGCGGAGCGACCGAACCGGACAGCAGGGTGGCGGGCCTGACCGGCCGGGAGCGGGAGGTCCTGGTGATGCTGGGGGAGGGGCTCTCGAATCCGGGGATCGCCAAGCGGCTCGGCATCGGCGTGGGAACGGTCAAGACCCACGTCAGGTCGATCCTGGAGAAGACCGGCTGCGGCAGCCGCGTCCAGGCCGCACTGCTGGCGCACCAGGCAGGACTCATGAACTGACCACCCGGCCGGAGTCGTTGGCTTCCCTCCGCAACGCCTCCGCCAGACACCTCAAGGGCGTGGCCGTCTCATCTGGAATGGCCCCGCCATTCCCGTCTGCCCGTATTCCTGCCCGACCGCCCGTATCCCTTACCGCATTCCGGCAGCGGATGAACAGGTGCGGCCCACCGTCTCGACGACCCTCCGTCGACCCTCCGACCACTCTGCGAAGTTCCGTCGCCCCGACGGAACCCCGGCGTTGATCATCTCATCTCACAGGACGTCCCGATAGGGGGCGTCTGGGCAATAAACGGGATTGGTTCAGTTATGCGGGAATTCAGCCGTAGGGGCATGCTCGGCCTCGGCGCAGGGGCGGCGGCGGCGCTGTCGGTCGCCGGGTGCTCCTCCGCCGGTTCGTCGGCCTCGGACAAGGTCGGAAGCAAGCCGGGGAAGGGGGCGCAGGGTCGGCCGATCGGGGACGGGTCGACGGCGTACACGGGTAAGCAGCCGCATCAGCCGTCCAGGCCGGAGCGGTTGGCGCCGGGGCAGAAGCCGCCGCAGTTCGTGGTGTTTTCCTGGGACGGTGCGGGGGAGGTGGGAAATGG
>NZ_JBEZMM010000020.1:0-130859 GCF_040652715.1 Streptomyces sp. NPDC048196
CACCGGCCGACCCGGTTGTTCGGGTGGTTGGTCGTGCCCGGTCGGCCGCCGGCCGCCGGCCGGCGGCCGGCGGTCAGCTTCCGGGCACCGCGCAGCCGTCCGGCCCGCAGACCTCCGCGTCACCGGCCGGCACGAGCTCCACCACTCCGTCGGCGTGGGCCCGCTCCAGGGCCTGCCGGAAGACCTCGGCGGGCTGGCCGCCCGAGATGCCGTAGCGGCGGTCGATGACGAAGAACGGGACGCCGGTGGCGCCCAGCTCGGCCGCCGCGCGCTCGTCGGCGCGCACCTCCTGGGCGTACGCGTCGGGGTCGGCGAGCACCCGGGCGACCTCGTCGGCGGGCAGCCCGGCGCCGGTGGCGAGCTCGGCGAGGACGGCGGGGTCGCCGAGCGGCCGGGCCTCGGCGAAGTTGGCGCGGTAGAAGGCGTCGAGCAGCGCCTCCTGGCGGCCGTGCGCCTCGGCCAGGTGCAGCAGGCGGTGCAGGTCGAAGGTGTTGCCGTGGATGCGGTCGGAGCGGTAGCCCAGGCCCTCCTCGGCGGCCGCGGCGGCGACCCGGGCCTCCATCTGCTCGGCCTGGGGGCGGCTGACGCCGTACTTGGCGGCGAGCATGTCGAGCACCGGGACGTCGGAGGCGGGCGGCGCCTTCGGGTCCAGCTCGAAGGAGCGGTGCACCACCTCGACCTCGTCGCGGTGCGCGAACGCGGCGAGCCCGGCCTCGAAGCGGGCCTTGCCGATGTAGCACCAGGGGCAGGCGATGTCGGACCAGATTTCGACGCGCATGTGCTGACTTTCCTCGTCGGGACGGGTGGGGACCTGCGGGGACGTATTCGTGTGTCCAACCGCGCGGGGCGCCGGGCTATTCCGCGGGTACCGTCCGGACATGACCTCGCCACAGGGATTCCTCGGTTTCTGGGAGACGACCGGCTCCGCGAAGACCTTCACCCACCCGCTCGATCCGGGTCTGCTGGACGCCCACGTGCCGCGGGAGGCGCGGGTGCTGGACTACGGCTGCGGCTACGGGCGGCTGACCGCCGAGCTGGCGGGGCTGGGGTACCGCGGGGTGTGCGGGGTGGACGTCTCGGCGGCGCTGATCGCGCGGGGGCGGCGGGAGCACCCGGAGCTGGACCTGCGGCACCACCCGGGGCTTCCGCTGCCGTTCGGGGCGGGGTCCTTCGACGCGGCGCTGCTGTTCGCGGTGCTCACCTGCGTGCCCCGGGACGCGGACCAGGAGGCGATCGCCGGGGAGCTGGGGCGGCTGGTGCGGCCGGGCGGGGTGCTGTACGTGAGCGACGTGCCGCTGCAGGACGACACGTTCAACCAGGAGCGGTACCGGCGGTTCGCGGACCGGTACGGGACGTTCGGGGTGTTCGAGACGCCCGACGGCGGGGTGTTCCGGCACCACACCCCGCAGCGGCTGCGGGAGCTGGTGCGGGCGGCGGGTTTCTCGGTGGTGGCGGAGCGGTCCGGGTCGGTGGGGACGCTGGACGGGCGGCGGGCCGAGCGGCTGCAGCTCATCGCCCGGAGGACGGCGGCTCCGGCGGCGGAGCGTCCGGAGCCGGGCCGGTCAGGTCCAGCGCCAGAGTGAGGTGGGTGGCGTCGGGGGCGGGGCGGCGGTCCGGGTCGGGGCGCCAGCCGAGCCGGTCGTAGAAGGCGCGGGCGCGGTGGTTGTGCCAGAGGACGTCGAGGACGGCGCGGGAGAATCCGGCCGTGCGCCAGGCGCGCAGACAGGCGGTGTGCAGGGCGCGGCCGACGCCGGTGCCCCAGTGGGCGGGCGCGACGTGCAGCTGGTCGAGCGCGACGGTGGGCCGGGCCGTGCCGCTGCGATCGGGTTCCCCGCGCGCCGTCGAGGCGTGCGGGAGGTAGGAGGCGGCGCCGACGACCGCGCCGTGCCGTTCGGCGCAGAGCGCGGGTGCGTCGGCGCGGTCCAGGACCCGCGCCCAGGCGTCGTGCCAGCGGGCCTGTTCGGCCGGGATGTCGAAGGGCGCGCCGGGGTGGCGGGCATGGTGGTACGCGGCGCGGGCGCCGGCGTGCAGGGCGGCGATCGCCGTCAGGTCCCCGCAGGTGGCGCCGCGGACCCGGAGGACGGCCGTCTCCGGGGCGGGGCGCACGCCGGGCCTCACCCGCCCTCGGGGCGGCCGTCGACCCGGCGCGGCAGCCCGAGGGGATTGCCGTCGCGGAGTGCGGGCGGCAGCAGGGCGGGCGGGGTGTCCTGGTAGGCGACCGGCCGCAGCCAGCGTTCCACGGCGGTGCCGCCGACGGAGGTGGCGGTCGAGGTGGTGGCCGGATAGGGGCCGCCGTGGTGCTGGGCGGGCGCGACCGCGACGCCGGTGGGCCAGCCGTTGACGACCACCCGGCCGGCGAGCGGGGTGACCCGGGCGAGCAGCCGGGCACCGAGGCCGCCGCCGTCGGCGGTGTCCCCGTCGGTGCCGGCGGACTCCGCGTCGCTCAGGTGGAGGGTCGCGGAGAGGTTGCCGGGCAGCCGGGCGAGGACGGCACCGATCTCGGCCTCGTCGGTGTAACGGGCGACGACGGTGACCGGGCCGAAGCACTCCTCCAGCAGCAGGTCGTACGGGCCCTCGGCGGTGAGACGGGCGGCGGGCACGGTGAGGAAGCCGGCGCTGACGGTGTGCTCACTGCCGGCCCCCGGGGTCACCGGGGCCTCGACGTCGGGCAGTTCGGCGCGGCCGCGGATGCCGCCGAGGAACGCCTCGCGCATCCGCCGGTCGAGCATCACCCCGGCCTCGGTGTCGCTGACCGCGTCGGTCAGCGAGGTCAGCAGCCGGTCCCCGGCCGGCCCGGCGGGCGCCAGCACCAGGCCCGGCTTGACGCAGAACTGGCCGGTGCCCAGGGTCATCGAGCCGGCCAGCCCGGCGCCGATCTGCTCGGCGCGTTCGGCGGCCGCGGCCTCGGTGATCACGACCGGGTTGAGGCTGCCCAGCTCGCCGTGGAAGGGGATCGGGTGCGGGCGGGCCGCGGCCGCGTCGTACAGGGCGCGGCCGCCGCGGACCGAGCCGGTGAAGCCGGCCGCGGCCACCAGCGGGTGGCGGACCAGGTCGATCCCGGCCTGGAAGCCGTGGACGAGGTGCAGTACGCCGGCCGGCAGCCCGGTCTCGTCGGCGGCGCGGCGCAGCAGCGCGGCGCACAGTTCGGAGGTGGCGGGGTGGTCCGGGTGCGCCTTGACGACGACCGGGCAGCCGGCCGCGAGGGCGCTGGCGGTGTCGCCGCCGGGGACGGAGAAGGCGAGCGGGAAGTTGCTGGCGGAGTAGACCGCGACCACGCCCAGCGGGATCTTGTAGCGGCGCAGGTCGGGCCGGGGCGGGGTGAGGCCGGGGTCGGCGTGGTCGATCCGTACGTCGAGGAAGGCGCCCTCCTCGACGAGGTCCGCGAAGGACCGCAACTGGTAGGTGGTGCGGGCGAGTTCGCCGGTGAGGCGGCCGGGGCCGAGCGCGGTCTCGGCGTCGGCGGCCTCGATGACCGCCTCGCCCGCCTCGTCGAGCAGGCCGGCGGCGCGGCGCAGCAGCGCGGCCCGCACCGCACGGTCGGCCAGCGCGTCCCGGGCGGCGTGCGCGGCGCGGACCGCGCTGTCCACCTCGGCCGCTGTGGCCTCCACCGCAACCTGCTCCCGCCGCTTCCCGGTTCGGGGGTCGACACTCCAGACTGGTGCTGCCGCTGCCACCGTGCATTCCTCCTGGTGATGCCGTGCCGAGGTCGTACCGCGTCGTGCCGCATCGTGCTGCGTGGTGCGGGCCCGTCGCCGTGCCGGTCCGGAACGTCCGTTCCCGGGCGTGCTGCCCGGTTTCCGGAGCCGCCCGGACCTTGCAGCGGGCCGGACACCGTTCGATATGCTGAACGTCGTCCCAGATCTTGAACAAACGGGACTCTATGGCTGTCCGAACAGAGGGGTCAAGGGCGATGTCAGCTGCCGATTCCGGAGGATCGCAGGTCAAGTCCGCGGTGCGGACGGTGGAACTCCTGGAGTACTTCGCGGGCAGCCCCGGTATGCATTCCCTCGCCTCCGTCCAGGAAGCCGTCGGCTACCCGAAGTCCAGCCTCTACATGCTGCTGCGCACCCTGGTCGACCTCGGCTGGGTGGAGACCGACGCGACCGGCACCCGGTACGGCATCGGCGTCCGCGCGCTGCTGGTCGGCACGTCGTACATCGACGGCGACGAGGTGGTGGCGGTGGCCCGGCCGACGCTGGACCGGCTCTCCGACGACACCACCGAGACCATCCACCTCGCCCGCCTCGACGGCACCAACGTGGTCTACCTCGCCACCCGGCAGTCGCAGCACTACCTGCGCCCGTTCACCCGGGTCGGCCGGCGGCTGCCCGCGCACTCCACCTCGCTGGGCAAGGCGCTGCTCGCCACGTACACCGACGACCAGGTACGGGCGATGCTGCCGCCGGGCCTCGCGCAGCTGACCGAGCACACGATCACCGACCGCGAGCAGCTCATCGAGGAGCTGCACGCGGTGCGCGAGCAGGGCTACGCGGTCGACCGCGAGGAGAACACCCTGGGCCTGCGCTGCTTCGGTGTGGCGATCCCCTACCGCACCCCGGCCCGGGACGCGATCAGCTGCTCGGTGCCGGTGGCCCGGCTGACCCCGGCCCATGAGCAGATGATCAAGGACACCCTGTTCGACGCCCGCGACCGGCTGGCCCTGGCGACCCGACGGCTGTGAGGCGCCCCCCGGGCCGAGTGGCCCTCCCCCGTACGGCGGAGGCGGATCGTCGGCGGGACCGAGGCGCGCGGCCCGGCCGGGCGGAAGGCTGGCGGGCATGAAAGGACACGTCCGGCTGCGGCTGAGGGGCGGCCGCTGGGTCCATCTGATCCTGGGCGGCGCGCTCCTGATGCCGTTCTACCTGCTGGCCTCGGTCGTCCTCCCGCTGTTCTGGCCCGGCGCCGACCCGCTGCGCCAAGTGCCCGTGCAGTTCACCGCGTTCGGCTGCGCGCTGCCGCTCGCCGCGGGGGCCGGGCTGCTCTTCCCGCTGCTGCGCCCGCTGGAGGTGGCCGCCGTACGGTCCCTGTGCGGGGTGCCCGGGGAGCGGCTGGCCGACGGACCGGCGCTCACGTGGGCGGCCCGCCGGCGCAGTGCGCTGTGGTTCGTGGCCCATCTGACGGCCGGCGGCGTCGTCAGCGGTATGACCCTGTCCGCGCCGCCCGCCGCGATGGTGCTGCTGGTACTGCCGTTCTCCGCGCCGCTACGGGACTCCGTACCGGCCTGGACGCGGGAGCTGCCCGGCGTCCTCGGCCCGCTCGCCGGGCTCGGCCTGCTGGGCCTGGTCCTTTGCACCACCTGGGCGGCCGGGGCCCTGCTGGCCCGCTGCGCCCCGCCGCTGCTGGGGCCCACCCCCGCCGACCGGCTGGCCGCGGCCGAACGCCGCGCCGCCGACCTGGCGTCCCGCAACCGGCTGGCCCGCGAACTGCACGACTCCGTGGGCCACGCGCTGAGTGCGGTCACCCTCCAGGCGAGCGCGGCCCGCCGGGTCCTGGACGCGGACCCCGAGTTCGCCCGCCGGGCGCTGGCCGCCATCGAGGAGACCACCCGCGCCGCGGTCGCCGAACTGGACACCGTCCTGGGCCTGTTGCGCGAGGAGGACGGCTCCGACCCGGCGCTGCCCGCGCCCACCCTGGACGCCCTGGAAGCACTGCTGGAGCGGACCCGGGCGGCGGGCGTACCGGTCGAGGCGACCGTGCGGGGCCGCTGCACCGGCCTGCCGCCGGTGGTCTCCCGGGAGGCGTACCGCATCGTGCAGGAGGGCCTCGGCAACGTCCTGCGGCACGCCGGACCGGTCCCGGTACAGCTCCAACTCCTTGCGGAGCGTGGCGAGTTGACGCTTCGGCTGGAGAATCCGCTTTCCGGGGCGGCACCGGAGGGAGCGCCCCGGGACGGCGGCGGCCGCGGTCTGCGGGGCATCGCGGAGCGCGCCCGGCTGCTCGGCGGGGAGGCGGCCGCCGGGCCGCGGGACGGCACCTGGCGGCTGACCGCCCGGCTGCCCCTGGCGGCGCAGACTTACGACACCACGGATGACGCCGGGAACGGGACGCCGGGCCGACGACGGGCCGGGCCGGAGGGGGACGCACCATGACACAGGAACCGGCCACGGAGCCGTCGGCCGAACAGGGCGGGCCGCCGGCCTCCCCGCTCCCACTGCGCATCGTCCTCGCCGACGACGAGCGGATGGTGCGCACCGCGCTGCGCGCCATCCTGGGCGCCGAGCCCGACCTGGAGGTCGTCGGCGAGGCGTCCACCGGAGCCGAGGCGGTGCCGCTGATCCGGTCGCTGCGCCCGGACGTGGTGCTGATGGACGTGCGGATGCCGGAGATCGACGGGATCCGGGCGACCGAGCAGGTGCTCGCCACCATGCCCGAGCCGCCGCGGATCATCGTCGTGACCACCTTCGAGAACGACGCCTACGTCTACGACGCGCTGCGGGCCGGCGCCAGCGGCTTCCTGCTCAAACGGTCAGGCGCGGACGAACTGGTGCAGGCGGTACGGCTGGTGGCACGCAGCGACTCGCTGCTCTTCCCGGCCGCGGTGCGCCGGCTGGCCGCCCGGCACGCCGGGCAGCGGGCCGCGGAGAACACCGCGCGGCTGCTCCGGGCCCGGCTGTCCGACCGGGAGCGGGCGGTGCTGCGGCTGATGACCGCGGGCCTCACCAACGCCGAGATCGCCGATCGTCTCGGCGTGGGCCCCGCCACGGTGAAGACTCATGTGGCGGGCGTGCTGGCCAAACTCGGCGTGCGGGACCGCACCCAGGCCGTCATCACGGCGTACGAGTGCGGGTTCGTCCGCCCTACGGCCGCTCCCCCGCTGCATCCCTGAGCCCGGCCAGCGCCTCCCGGACGGCGGCCAGGTCGTCGTTGCCGGCCAGGCCCGCGTGGTACAGATGCAGCTCGTCGGCGCCCAGCCGGGCCGCATGGGCGGCGTCGGCGGCGAGGGTGCGGGGGCTGCCGCCCAGGCCGGAGACGATGGTGAGGTTGGCGGCGACCGTCGCGGCGGCGGGGCGCGGACCGGCGAACGGGCCGAGTGCCGCGGCGCGGGCCGCCGCGCCGCCGGTGCAGGGCAGAACCACTCCGTCCGCGTCGGCCAGCGCCTCGGCCGGGTCCACACCGGGGTGCGCGCCGCAGCGGTGGGTGGCGGGATCGGCGTGCAGCAGCACCCGGAAGCCGCCCGGCGCGGCCGCCCGTACGGCGCCCACCACCGCGCGCCGCAGCCTACGGGCGGCGCGGTCCCGCCAGGTGCGCAGCACACCCGCCGGCTCCGCGCCGAGCAGCGCCTCGACGGCGGCCCACTCGCCCTCCCGGTCCGCCGGAGGGGCGGACGGCCCGGACGGCGCCTCCGCCGACCAGAGCGGCTCCAGGGCGCTCACCACCGCCGCCCTCAACTCCCGGGCGGATATGCCGGGTTCGCGGTACCCCTCGGCGCACACCGTGCAGAAGCAGACCGACATCAGGTACTGCGCGGCGGCGGACAGCGGCACTCCGGCGATCTTGTCGTGGGCGTGCAGATGGGCCAGCCCGTACCAGCCGCAGGACTCCAGTTCCGTACCGCGGGCGCCCGGGCGGACCGCGGCCTCGGCGGCGAGGTCGACGAGGTAGCCGCGCACCTCGGGCCGGGCGATGCACGGTGCCCACGGGTAGGCGTCCCCATAGGCGTTGCGGACGACGACGGACGGATGCTCGGTGCCCAGGCGGGAGTTGTGCGCCAGAACGACCCAGGTGTGCACCTCCAGGCCCGCGTCGGCCAGCGCCCGGGCGGCCGCGCCGAAGGGGTCGGGGCCGGCCACCCAGTCCGGGGTGTAGGGGCGGAGCTCCCGGCCGGACCAGCGGGCGGGGTCCGGCGGGTAGAGGACGGCGGAGTGCCGGGCGGTGACGATGCGGTGGCGCGGGTGGCGCGGGGTGAGGGCGCGGGTGGAGTGGTAGGCGGCGGCCAGGGACACCTGGTCGACGCCGAGGCCGGCGAGGCGTGCCGGGGCGTCCGGGTCGCCGATGATGTCCCAGGGGTAGAGGAAGGCGGCGGCGCGCATCAGGCGCCGGCCCCGGGTGCCGCCGCGGCCAGCTCCAGGCCGTGGTGGAGCAGTGCGGCCAGCTCCTCCAGGTGCGCCGGGGCCGGTTCGGAAAGCGGGGGCCGGACCTCGCCGACGTCCAGGCCGCGCAGCCGGACACCCGCCTTGACCAGCGAGACGGCGTAACCGCGGCCCTGGTTGCGGAGTTCGACCAGCGGCCGGTAGAAGCCGTCCAGCAGCCGCTGCACGGTGTCGTGGTCGCCGGTGGCGAGCGCCCGGTGGAAGGCGAGGGCGATCTCGGGGGCGAAGGCGAAGACGGCGGAGGAGTAGAGGTGCACGCCCAGGCCCCGGTAGGCGGGGCCGGTGAGTTCGGCGGTGGGCAGGCCGTTGAAGTAGAGGAAGTCCTCGCCGGGGGCCTCGGTGCGGACCGCGCTGATGATGCGCTGCAGCAGATCGAGGTCGCCCAGCCCGTCCTTGAGGCCGATGATGCCGGGGGTGCGGGCCAGGGCGGCGACGGTGGACGGGGTGAAGACGGCGTTGTCGCGCTGGTAGACGATGACCGGCAGCCCGGTGGCGGCGGCGAGGGCGGTGTAGTGCCGCAGCAGGCCGTCCTGCCCGGCCACGACGAGGTAGGGCGGCAGGGCGAGCAGTCCGTCGGCGCCCGCCCGGTGGGCGAGGCGGGCGAAGTGGACGGCGAGCGCGGTGCCGTAGCCGGTGCCGGCGATCACCGGGACCCGGCCGGCGGCCTCCTCGACCGCGGCCGCGACGCAGTCGGCGAACTCCTCGGGGCCGAGCGCCGGGAACTCGCCGGTGCCGCAGCAGGCGAAGACCGCGGCCGCGCCCACGTCGATGCCGCTCCGTACATGGGCGCGGAAGGCCGTCAGATCCAGGGTGCCGTCGGGGCCGTACGCGGTCACGGGGAAGAACAGCGGTCCGTCGAGGCGGTCGGCGAGCCGGGGGCCGGCTGCGGCGGGAGGAGGGGGTGCGGTCACTGGCTCTCCCTGACATGCCTGCATGTGGGGACGGGTGCATGTTTCTGATCGATGTCCATATCTCTGAACCGCGTTCACGCTAGAGCAGCCGACCTCCACGGTCAAGGATGCCCAACTCCCCTGACACCAGCGGGATGACAAGCCGATTTACCCGATCCGTCACATGTCTTGACCGGCCATGGCGCCCTCCCTAGCGTGTGGCGTCCACGGACATGAATCGGCCCTCGAACGCCGCCCTCGAATGCGCCCGTCCGTGCCGCACGGGAGCCGTCCGCCCACCTCCACCGCCCGAGGAGTCCACCGCCCATGACCGCACCCCGCACCGTCCTGCTCACCGGCGCCGCCGGCGGGCTCGGCACCCTGATGCGCGAGCTGCTGCCGCCCTACGGGTACCGGCTGCGCCTGTTCGACCGGCGTCCCGTCGAGCACATCGAGAAGGTCGGGAACGCCGTGAACGCAGCGGGTGAAGCGGAGGTCATCACCGCCGAGTTGGCCGACAAGGAGGCGCTGCGCGAGGCGGTGCACGGGGTCGACGCGATCGTCCACTTCGCCGGGATCTCGCTGGAGGCCCCGTTCGAGAAGATCCTGCGCGCCAACATCGAGGGCACCTACCACCTCTACGAGGCGGCGCGCGAGGCGGGCGTCCGCCGGATCGTCTTCGCCTCCTCCAACCACGCGGTGGGCTTCACCCCGCGCCCGGCGGACGGCTCCGGCGCGATCGGGGTGGACACCCCCCGCCGCCCGGACACCTACTACGGCCTCTCCAAGGGATTCGGCGAGGACCTCGCCTCGCTCTACTGGGACCTGCACGGCATCGAGACGGTGTCCGTCCGGATCGGCTCCTGCTGCCCGGAACCGACCACGGTCCGGATGCTGTCGACCTGGCTGAGCCCGGCCGACGCGGCCCGTCTGCTGCACGCCGCGCTCACCGCGCCGGACGTCGGCCACACCGTCGTCCACGGCTCCTCCGCCAACACCCGCCTGTGGTGGGACCTGTCGTCCGCCCGCGCCCTCGGGTACGAGCCCAGGGACGACGCCGAGCCGTACGCCGCCGAACTCCTCGCCGCCCAGGGCGAACTGGACCCCGACAATCCGGAACACGCCCACCTCGGCGGCAGCTTCTGCACCGATCCGCCCCAGTGGCCCCACTGAGCGCCGGCCGCCGGCCCGGGCGGTGCGCACGTGGTACGGACCACGGCACGGAACCCGCGCCGCCCGGCCGGCGTCCTCGTCTGTGCACCGGCACCCGCCGGGCACGCACACACGCGCAGGAACGAGGAACGCATCATGGGCATCGTCAGCTGGCTCGTACTGGGGCTGATCGCGGGCATCATCGCCAAGGTCCTGCTGCCGGGGCGCGACCCGGGCGGGATCGTCGGCACGACCCTGATCGGCATCGTGGGGTCCTTCATCGGCGGCTGGCTGTCCACCAAGTTCCTGCACCGCCCGATACCGAAGGACTTCGGCGAACCGTCCATGTGGATCGCCTCGGTCGCCGGTGCGCTGGTCCTGCTGATCGCCTACCGGCTGCTGTTCGGCAACTCCCGCGAACGACGGTGAGGACGACGGTGCGGCGGCCCGACGGCCGGCCGGCCGCGGGTAATGGAACCGCAAAGGCGAACCGATCGTTGGTCCCGGCATGACCGCTATGACTCCTGGCTCGAACCTCCCGCTCACCGCCGTACGGGTCGCGGTGGACGTCACCGCCCCCGTACGGCTGGACGTCTCGGGCCTGCTGCTCGGCCCCGACGGCAAGGTGCGCTCCGACGACGACTTCGTGTTCTACAACCAGCCCACGGGCCCCGGTGTGACGTACTCCGCGGCGGCCGGCGGCGACACCATCACGGTGGACACCGCCGCGGTGCCCGACGCCATCGAGAAGATCGTGGTCACCGCGAGCCCGGACACCCCCGGCGCGACCTTCGCGGGCACCGAGCCGACCGGCACCGTCCGCAACGCCGACGACGGCAGCCTGATCGCCACCTTCACCCCGCCGCGGCTGGGCGCGGAGACCGCGCTGGTGGTCGTCGAGATCTACCGCCGGGCCGGGGCCTGGAAGGTCCGCGCGGTCGGCCAGGGTTACGCCGACGGCCTGGCGGGGATCGCCACCGACTTCGGCGTGAGCGTCGAGGAGCCCGCCGCCCCGGCCGCCGCCCCCGCCACCCCGGCGGCCCCGGCGACGCCTACCGCCCCGCCGGCACCGGCCGCTCCCCCGGCCCCGGCCGGCCAGTGGGGCCCGCCCGCCGGCGCCCCGGCCCCGGTGGCCCCGCCGCCGGCCGCCGCGCCCTCGCCCGCCCCGGCGCCCGGCTCCGGGAAGGTCAACCTCGACAAGGGCCGGGTCAGCCTGCAGAAGAACCAGACCGTCTCGCTGGTCAAGGGCGGCCGCCCGCTGCTCGGCTCGGTCCGGATGGGCCTCGGCTGGGAGCCCGCCTTCCGCGGCAAGAACATCGACCTGGACGCCTCCGTCATCGCCTATGGCCCGGACCGCAAGAAGATCGACAACTGCTTCTTCGGCAAGCTGATGATCCTCGGCGGCGCGGTCCAGCACTCCGGCGACAACCTCACCGGCGAGGGCGCCGGCGACGACGAGGCGATCACCGTCCACCTCGGCGGGGTGCCCCCGGAGGTGACCGGCCTGGTCTTCGTCGTGAACTCCTTCTCCGGCCAGAAGTTCTCCGACGTCGCCAAGGCGTACTGCCGCCTGCTGGACGCCGGGACCGGCGAGGAACTGGTCCGCTTCGACCTCACCCACGGCGAACCGCGCACCGGCGTGATGATGGCGAAACTGATCCGCCAGTTCTCCGGCGAGTGGGAGATGACCGCCATGGGCGAGTTCGTCGACGCCCGCACGGTCCGCGGGATGGTCAAACCCGCCGGTCAGGCGCTGTGAGCCCGGCGATCCGCGCCAGCCGCTGGTACGACTCGGTCAGCGCCGCGCGGTCGTAGGTGCTGGTGGTGACCAGCACCTCGTCCGCGCCGCTGCGGTCGATCAGCGTGCCGAGGGCATCGGCGACCTGCTCCTCCGTGCCGTGCACGTGCCCGCGCAGGGCGTCCTCGTAGAAGCCGCGTTCACGGTCGGACATGCCGGCCGTGGCCGCCGGGCCGTCCTCGGCGGGCCGCAGCGGCGGGAAGACGCCGTGGGTACGGGAGTGGGCGAGCGCGCGGGCCTCCGGCAGCAGCAGCCGGCGCGCCGCCGCCTCGGTGTCCGCCATCGCCACCGTCCCGGAGACGACCACGTACGGGCGCTCCCACAGCGGCGAGGGCCGGAAATCCTGGCGGTAGCCGTCGATGGCGTCCAGCATCCGCTGCCGGCCGCGGACGTCGCCGATGACCAGCGCCAGCCCGGCCGCCGCGGCGATCCGCGCGCCGGCCCCGGTCGCCAGGACGAACGCCGGGATCCGCAGCCCCTCCGCGGGCCGCGCGTGGACCTGCGGATGGGCGGTCTGCTCACCCGTGAAGTAGCCGAGCAGCTCGGCGAGTCGGTCGCCGAAGTCCTCGGTGGCGTCCTTGTCCGTGCCCAGGGCGCGGCGGATCCCGCCGGTGAAGCCGACCGACCGGCCGAGCCCCATGTCGATCCGGCCGGGGAAGAGCGACTCCAGCACCCCGAACTGCTCGGCGACCACCAGCGGCCGGTGGTTGGGCAGCATCACCCCGCCGGTGCCGACCCGGATCCGGGACGTCGCGGCGGCCACCGCGGCGGCGAGCACGGTCGGCGCGGAGCCGGCCACGCCGGGCACGCTGTGGTGCTCGGAGACCCAGAAGCGGTGGTAGCCGAGCTCCTCGACGCGGCGGGCCAGCGCCACCGTGTCCCGCAGGGCGGCCGCCTCCGGGTGCCCCTCCCTGGTGCGGGAGCGGTCCAGGACCGAAAATTGTGTCGTCCGTGTCGTCGAGTTCCCCACCCCTGCTTCAACGTCCCGCCGCCCCCAGGATTCCCGTCCCGCCCGCCGGCCGCGGAAGGAGCCTTCCCCATGGCGCAGCAGCAGCCGGAGAGCGGCCCGGCCGGGGCCGCCGGCCACCCGGACGGCCCAGCGGCCGCGCCGGACCTCCCGCCGCGGGTCGCGAGGGTCTACGGCGAGTGGGACCTGGCCACCGTGCCCGCCTTCGCCGGCGGGTTCATCAACTTCGGCTACTGGGCGGGACTGGGCGAGCTGACCGGCCGGGTGCTGACCGAGGCGGACCGGGTACGCAGCGAGCAGGACCTCTACCGCCTGGTGCTGGGCACGTTCGGCGAGGCGCGCGGCCGCAGCGCCCTGGAGGCCGGCTGCGGGCGCGGGCTGGGCTGTGCGCTGGCGTTGCGGGAGTTCGGGCTGGCTCCGGTCATCGGTCTGGACGCGCACCCCGACCAGATCGCCCGGGCGCGGGCCGCGCACGCCGAGCTGCTCGCCGGGGGCGCGGGCGGCGCGGGGCGGCTGACGTTCGTGCTGGGGGCGGCCCAGCGGATGCCGCTGCCCGCGGACACCGTCGACTGCCTGTACTCCGTCGAGGCCGTGCAGCACTTCCGTTTCCCGGCCGCCTTCGCCCGGGAGGCGGCGCGGGTGCTGCGGTCCGGCGGCCGGCTGGCGCTGACCACGTTCTTCGCCCGTACGCCGGGGGCCGCCCGGGAGCTGCCGGGGCTGCTGCCGCCGTACGCCGACGGGCTGGACGTGCCGCATGTGATCGACGAGTTCGCCGGGACGCTGGCCGCGGCCGGGCTGCGGGACGTCGTGGTACGGCCGATCGGCGACGCGGTGTGGGAGGGGTACGACCGGTACATGGCCCAGCAGCCCGAGCTCTCCGACGGGTGGCCGCGCCGCTATCTGACGGCGTACGAGACCGGGCTGCTGGACTACTACCTGCTGACGGCGGCGCGCTAGGACCGGCGGCCGTGCCGCTTCCAGGGGCCGGTGATGGCCAGCATGATGCCGGGCTCCTGGATGTTGGCGAAGAGGGTGCGGCCGTCCGGGGAGAAGACCGGGCCGGTGAACTCGCTGTACTCGGGCTCCTCGGCGGTGCCGATGTTGAGTTCGTTGCGGGCCAGCGGGTAGGTGCGGCCGTCCTCGGTGGCGCCGAAGAGGTGCTGGACGCCCTCGCCGTCCTCGGCGATGATCAGGCCGCCGTAGGGCGAGACGGTGATGTTGTCCGGGCCGTCGAACGCGCCGTCCTTGCCGGGGTCAGGGTTGACGCCGAGCAGCACCTTCAGGGTCAGGGTCCGCCGCCGCGGGTCGTAGAACCAGACCTGCCCGTCGTGCCGGACCGGGCTCTCCTCGCGGGCGTAGGAGGACACCACGTAGGCGCCGCCGTCCGCCCACCACAGGCCCTCCAGCTTGCGGGCGCGGGTGATGTCGCCGTCCTTGAACTGCTTGCGGACGGAGGTGGTGCGGGCGTCGCGGTCGGGGACGTCTATCCAGTCGACGCCGTAGACGGTGCCGGGCCTGGTGGCGCGGGAGAGGTCGTCGACGAACCGGCCGCCGGAGTCGAAGCACTTGAACGCCTGGAGCACACCGGCGTCGTCGGCGAGGGTGCGCAGCCGGCCGCGGCCGTGGTGGAAGCCCTGCGGCGGGGTCCAGCGGTAGAAGAGGCCGTTGGGGCCGGCGGCGTCCTCGGTGAGGTAGGCGTGGCCGCGCCGGGGGTCGATGACGACGGCCTCGTGGGCGTAACGGCCCAGCGCCTTGACGGGCTTCGGGTCGTGTCCGGCCCGCCGGTCGCGCGGGTCGACCTCGAAGACGTAGCCGTGGTCCTTGGTCATGCCGTGCTGGCCGGCCTTGTCCTCGGTCTCCTCGCAGGTGAGCCAGGTGCCCCAAGGGGTGGTGCCGCCCGCGCAGTTGGTGGACGTGCCGGCGATGCCGACCCACTCGCCGACCGGGGTGCCGTCCTTGGCGACCTCGACGACGGTGCAGCCGCCGGCCGCGGCCGGGTCGTAGACCAGCCCTGCGGCGAGCGGGACCGGGTGCGGCCAGTCGGCGCGCGGGCCCTTCAGCTCGTGGTTGTTGACCAGGAGGGTGGTGCCGCGGTGGCCGGCGAAGGTGCCGGTGCCGTCGTGGTTGGAGGGGGTGGTCTCACCGCTGTCGAGCCTGGTGACACCGGAGTGGGTGACGATCTGGTACGAGAAGCCGGCGGGCAGGGCGAGGATGCCGTCCGGGTCGGGCAGGAGCGGGCCGTAGCCGGCCGGGTGGCCGGGGCCGTCCGCCGTGCCGTCCGCGGCCGGTGCCGCGTCCGCGGCGAGCGCGCCGGGCGCGGTGGCCAGTACGCCGGCGCTGCCGGCCAGCGCGACCCCCGCGCCGGCGAGGGCGGAACGCTTGGCGAAGTCTCTCCGGGTGAGCGGCATTGTCATCTCCAAGATGGCCGGTTCTACTCCCCTGTGCCTGCGCCGCACACGCTCTCGTGCGTCGTCGAACTCCAGTTGAACGCGGCGCGACATCCAGGAAGCAGTTGGGGCCGGCCCGCGGCGGTGTTTCCCGCCCGCGGACCGGCCCACGCAGAGATCATTCAGTTCGACTGCCGGGAGCGCGCCTTGAACGCGGCCTTGCGGGCCTCCTTGGCGGCCTTCTTGTCCGGGTGCAGCCGGCCCATGGCCTCCAGGACGTCGGCGGTGGCCGGGTGGTCCACCCGCCAGGCGGCGTCGAAGAAGCCGCTGTGCTGCTCGGTCAGGCCTTGGACCAGGTCGCGCAGCTCGGCCTCGGCGCCCTCGTCCGCGCTGGCCAGTTGGGCGGCGATGGTGTCGACCGTCAGCCAGAAGATCATGTCCTGGGACGGCTCGGGGATGCCGGGCAGCCCGCGCTCGGCCAGCCAGACCCGGGCCAGACCGCCCAGCTGCCGGTCGTCGAGCACCTCGCGCAGCGCTGCCTCGGCGTCCGGGGCGACCAGCGAGAGGGTCTGCTGGGCGGCGAGCCGGCGGCGCGGGGCGCCCTCGTCGTCGCCGCGGGCGGCGCCGAGCAGCTCCCGGGCGGCGTCGAGCGGGGTGCGGGCGGCGAGCCACTGCTCGGACTCGGCCTGGGCGTGCGCCTCGGGGTAGTCGGGCAGCGCGTCGAGGAGGACGTCGGCGCCCTTGCCGGTGAGGTCGCCGACCGCCGGGGCGTCGGCGCCCGCGTCCAGCAGCCGGGCGCGGACCGCGTAGACGCCGAGCGGGGTGAGGCGGACCAGACCGTAGCGGGAGACGTCCTCGTCGGTGAGGGGTTCGGCCGCCCTGACCGTCTCACCCTCCTCGTCCAGTTCCTCGATGAGCGCCTCGTCGACCGGCCGGTACGCGACCAGGCCGATCGGCTCCAACACCCGGAACTGGTCGTCGAGCCGCATCATCGCCTCGGAGACCTCTTCGAGGACGTCGTCGGTGGGCTCGTCCATGTCGTCCGGGACGATCATGGAGGCGGCCAGCGCGGGCAGCGGGACGCTCTGGTCGGGGCCCTCGGCCAGGGCGGTGAGGAGGTAGAGGTTGCCGAGGATGCCGTCGAGCAGCTCGGCCTCCTCCTCCGGGTTCCAGTCGAGGGCGTCCAGGTCCAGCTCACCGCCCTCGGCGAGCTGGTCGGCGAGATCGGCGAGGTCGGGGGCGGCCGCGTCGGCGAGCACCGTCTCCATGCCGGACAGCCAGATGTCGAGGACGTCCTGCGGGCTGCCGGAGGTGAGCAGGGCGAGCTCCTCGCCGGGGGTGGCGGTGCCGACCGCGGCGTCGTCGGCCGGCCCGGCCCCGTCCCCGGCCGTCGTCCCGTCGGCCTCCGGGGTCTCCTCGATCTCGACCAGGCCGGTGTCCACCGCGAGCTGCCACGCCTCGGCGGTGCAGGCCGGGCCGTCCTCGTCGGCGGTCAGGCCGAGGTGCTCGGTGGCGGCGGCCAGCGCGTCATGGAGGATCTCCCCGCCGGCGCCGACCGGGACGCCCCGCTCGGCCCAGCGGGCGAGCCGGACGGCCCGGGACATCAGGGGGGCGCTGAGCGCGTCCCGGGCCAGTTCCGCCTCGGAGAGCAGCCGCACCGGCGGCAGGGTGGGACGGTCTGCGGACATCGGGTGCTCAGCTCCTCGGAACGGACTACGGCTGGGGGTACCTCCCAGCGGTAGCTCCGGGGAGGGCGCCGCCCCAGCGTAGACGGAATTCTCCGTATCTCGGGCGGTTCACCCCCGCGCCGCCCGCCGGTCACCGGCAGAACCTTGACAACTCCCTTGCCCGCACAAGAGATTGACGCGCGTAGCGTGACGCCGTTCCGGCTCCGCACACGCTCTTTCCACCCCCCTCTCCCCTCGGAGGCATGCATGCCGTCCCGTCGTCCGCTCCGCAGACCGGCCGCCATCGGCGCGGTCGTAGCGGCCGCCCTCGCCGGTGGACTGCTGACCGCCACCCAGTCCGCCTCGGCGGCCGGCACCCGGATCCACGACATCCAGGGCAGCACCCGAATATCCCCGCTGGCCGGGAAGCAGGTCAGCGACGTGCCCGGTACGGTCACCGCCGTCCGGGCGTTCGGCTCCTCGCGCGGCTTCTGGGTGCAGGACCCGCACCCGGACGACGACCCGGCCACCAGCGAGGCGGTCTTCGTCTTCACCGGCAAGGAGACCCCGAAGGTCTCGGTCGGTGACGCGATCACGTTCTCCGGCACGGTCAGCGAGTACTACCCGGGCGGCAAGGACGCCGGCCTGCAGTCCGTCACCGAGATCACCAAGGCGACCTGGCAGACCGGCTCGTCGGGCAACCCGCTGCCGGCCGCGTTCACGCTCAACTCCGCCTCGGTGCCGAACCGTTACGCCCCCGACGCGGGCGGCAAGAGCATCGAGTCGCTGAAGCTGCGCCCCGGCTCTTACGCGCTGGACCGCTACGAGTCGCTGGAGGGCATGCGGGTCGCGGTCGGCGGCGCCCGGGTCGTCGGCCCGACGAACCAGTACCACGAGCTGTGGGTGACCGCCGAGCCGGGCCACGACCGCACCCCGCGCGGTGGCACCCTCTACCGTTCGTACGCGGACCCCAACGGCGGCCGGGTGAAGGTGGCGTCGCTGATCCCCTTCTCCGAGCGGCCGTTCCCGGTGGCCGACGTCGGCGACACGCTGGCCGGCACCACGGCCGGGCCGCTGGACTACGACAACTTCGGCGGCTACACCCTCCAGGCCACCGAGCTGGGCAAGCTCACCGGCAAGGGCCCGAAGCCGGAGACCACCCGCAAGCAGAAGTCCGGCGAGCTGGCGGTGGCCACGTACAACGTCGAGAACCTCGCGCCGGACAACCCGCAGGCGAAGTTCGACCGGCTGGCCAAGGCGCTGGTGCACAACCTGGCGGCCCCGGACGTCGTCGCCCTGGAGGAGGTCCAGGACGACAGCGGCGCCAAGGACGACGGTACGGTCACCGCCGGCTCCACCCTGAAGAAGCTCACCGACGCGATCAAGGCGGCCGGCGGCCCGGCGTACGACTGGCGGGCGATCGACCCGGTCAACGACCAGGACGGCGGCCAGCCGGGCGGCAACATCCGGGTGGCGTTCCTGTTCAACCCGGCGCGGGTGTCGTTCACGGACGTCAAGGGCGGCGACGCCACCACTCCGGTCACGGTGGTCGGTGACCACGGCCGGGCCGCGCTGTCCGCCTCCCCGGGCCGGATCGCGCCGGCCGACCCGGCGTGGAAGACCAGCCGCAAGCCGCTGGCCGGGCAATTCTCGCTCAAGAGCCGCCCGGGCAGCCGGATCTTCGTGATCGCCAACCACTTCAACTCCAAGGGCGGCGACCAGGGCCTGGACAGCCGTTTCCAGCCGCCGGTCCGCTCCTCGGAGACCCAGCGCACCGCGCAGGCGAAGCTGGTGAACGCCTTCGTGAAGGACCTGCTGGCCAAGGACCCCAAGGCGGACGTGGTGGTGGCCGGTGACCTCAACGACTACCAGTTCTCGCCGGCCCTGAAGGACCTCACCGCCGGTGGCGTCCTGACGGACCTGGTGAACGGGCTGCCGGCGGCGGAACGCTACGGCTACGTCTACAGCGGCAACTCGCAGGTGCTCGACCACATGCTCACCAGCCGGCATCTGACCAGGCCGGACTACGACATCGTGCACATCAACGCCGAGTACGCCGACCAGGCCAGCGACCACGATCCGCAGGTGCTGCGGATCAAGCCGTGAGCCCCGCACTCCCCTTCACCAGTCACCCCGAGTGACCTGTCCGTCACTCCACCGGCCCACGTCCGGGAGCCGATCCCGGCCGGGGGTGCGGTACTGGGCAGGTAAGCAACATTCGGCGAGACATAGGGAGTCATCATGCCGAAGGCGCAGAACCGTAAGTCGGGCAACAAGGACCGTGCCGCGGAGCGGCGCGCCGACCAGCGGAAGCCGAAGTCGTCGGAGGAGTCCGCGTCCGAGCGGACCCAGGACCTGAAGCGTTCGCGGAATGGCCTGACTGACGCGTGATGGGCCTCAGCAGCCCGGCGGCCGTCGCACCGAGAGGTGCGGCGGCCGCCCCGCGTTTGCGGGGTGCGGAGCAACCGGCAGCGCGGCACGGCCCCACAAGCCATCAAGCCATCAAGCCATCAACTACATGGCATCACTTAAGAATCGCGCAAGAACAACTAAGTGGACGTGAAAGATGATGGGCCTTCACACTTCCGGCATGGAGAACCCCACCCCCTTCGGCCGTACCGCGGTCGCCATGATCACCCCGTTCACCGCGGACGGGGAACTGGACCCGGACGGCGCCCAGCGGCTCGCCACCCGGCTCGTCGACGAGGGCGGCTGTGACGCCCTGGTCCTCAGCGGAACCACCGGCGAGTCCCCCACCACCTCGGACGCCGAGAAGGAGACCCTGCTGCGGGCCGTCGCCGAGGCGGTCGGCGACCGGGCCTGGATCACCGCCGGGGTCGGCACCAGCGACACCCGGCACACCGTCGAACTGGCCCGCAGCGCCGAACGGGCGGGCGCGCACGGCCTGTTGGCGGTCACGCCGTACTACTCGCGGCCCCCGCAGGAGGCCGTCGCACACCATCTGCGCACGGTTGCGGACGCCACCGGGCTGCCGGTGATGCTCTACGACATCCCCGGCCGCACCGGCACCGCGCTGACCGCGGACACCCTGCTGCGACTGGCCGGCCACCCGCGGATCGCGGCGGTCAAGGACTGCGGCTACGACCTGCTGAAGTCGGCGAAGGTACTGGCCGCGACGGACCTCGCGTACTACGCGGGCTGCGACGAGCAGATCCTGCCGCTGCGCGCGCTGGGCGGCGCCGGCTGCGTCAGCACGGCCGGCAATGTGGCGCCGCGCGCGGTGCGTGCGGTCCTCGATGCCTACGACGCCGGCGACACCGCCGGCGCGGCCCGCCGCCAGCTCGCCCTGATCCCGCTCATCGAGGCGGTGACCGGGTCCGGAACGCCCGGCACGGTCGCCGTGAAGGCGCTGCTGACGCACCTCGGGCTGCCGGCCGGGCCGGTCCGTGGGCCCCTGCTGGACGCGGACGCCGCGCTCACCAGCCGGCTGGTGGACGCCCTGCGGACGGCCCTGGACCGGACCGCGGACGCGGAGGCGGAGGCGAGTGCGGTGCCGGCGGGGGTACCGGGCTAGCCGGGAGGGGGCCGACGCCGGCCGGGGCCGCACCCTCGACGCGGACCGCGGCCCCGTCCGCGCCCCGGTCGCCGCCCTCGTCCCCGTTCCCGTTCTCCTCCGGCAGCAGGTCCCGCACCAGCAGCGTCGCGCCGGCCACCGCACCCGGCATCAGGGCGACCGCGAGGAACGGGATCAGGAAGAGCAGCACGAGCGGGGTGCCGAAGCCGACCGCGAGCGCCTTGCGCCCGCGCAGGTGCCGCAGCCGGGCGCGCACCGGGACGTCCCGGCGCTGCATCGCCACCGCGGTCAGCTCGACGGTGAGGAAGAACCCGGAGACGCAGAAGCCGATCGCGGGCACCACGGTCTGGCCGAGGAAGGGCACGAAGCCGAGGACGAACAGCAGCACGCCGAAGCCGGCCGCGCGCAGCAGTACATGGACGCTGTCCCGCAGCGCGAGCGCGATCTCCCGCCACAGCGGCCGGTCCGGGCCGGGCGGGCAGTACCCCTCGCTCTGCTCGACCTGCTCCGAGAGCGACTCGTAGAACGGGTCGCCGATCAGCAGGGTGACCGCCGTGAAGGTCAGCACCGACAGCGTCAGCCCACCGGCCAGCAGCAGCGCCACGAACACCCCGCGCAGCAACTGCTGCCAGGGCGAGCCCCAGTCGTCGGCGAACGGCGTCGCCCAGGCGGCGAGATCACCGGACCAGATGGCCAGCGCGGTGAGCACCCCGGCGTAGAGCACCAGCGCGATCAGCGCCGGGATCAGCCCGAACCCCCACCACCGGCCGTGCCGGGCGACCCAGCGCTGCCCCTCGCCCAGATACCGCATCCCCGCTACAAGATCACGCATGGCGCAAGCCTAGAGGGTGCCCGGCGGCGGCGGGGACCGGGCGGGCCCCACGCAAAGGGCGGCCCGGCGGAAAGGTTTCCGCCGGGCCGCCCTCCGCTTCACCGAGGGTGCGCCACCGCCCCGTTGGGGGCCGGGCCGTCAGGGGTGACCGGCCGTCAGTTGTGGCTGTGCAGGATCTCGTTCAGGCCGCCCCAGGTCGCCTTGTTCGGGCGGGCCTCGACGGCGCCGGTGGTGGAGTTGCGGCGGAAGAGGATGTGGTCCGCGCCGGACAGCTCCAGGGCCTTGACGATCTGGCCGTCGGGCAGCGTGACCCGGGTGCCCGCGGTGACGTACAGACCGGCCTCGACGACGCACTCGTCGCCCAGGGCGATGCCGATGCCGGACTCGGCGCCGAGCAGGCAGCGTTCGCCGATCGAGATGATCTGCTTGCCGCCGCCCGAGAGGGTGCCCATGGTGGAGGCGCCGCCGCCGACGTCGGAGCCGTCACCGATGACCACGCCGGCGCTGATCCGGCCCTCGATCATGGAGGTGCCGAGCGTCCCGGCGTTGAAGTTGACGAAGCCCTCGTGCATGACGGTGGTGCCGGCGGCGAGGTGGGCGCCGAGGCGGACCCGGTCGGCGTCGGCGATCCGCACCCCGGCGGGCGCGACGTAGTCGGTCATCCGCGGGAACTTGTCGACGCTGGTGACCTGGAGGTGGAGGCCCTCGGCGCGGGCGTTCAGCCGCACCGTCTCCAGCCGGTCGACCGGCACCGGGCCCAGCGAGGTCCAGGCGACGTTCGCCAGCGCGCCGAAGATGCCTTCGAGGTTCTGCCCGTGCGGCTTGACCAGGCGGTGGCTGAGGAGGTGCAGACGCAGGTAGGCGTCGTGCGCGTCCAGCGGCTTGTCGTCGAGCGAGGCGATGACCGTACGGACGGCCACGACCTCGACCTCGCGGACCGGGTCGGGACCGATCGCCTTGAGGACGGCGGCGCCCAGCAGGTCGGTGGCGCGCTCGTCGTCCAGGCGCTCGGTGCCGGCCGGGCCGGGGCCCTCGGCGGTCACGGTCACCAGCTCGGGGGCCGGGAACCAGGTGTCGAGAACGGTGCCGTCGGAGGTGACGGTGGCGAGCCCGGCGGCGACGGCGCCGGTCGTGCGTGAAGCGGAGGTAGCAGCATCGGTCATGCGGGAAACCTAACCGGAGGGCGCCCGTCGAGGCGAACCGGTCTCAGTGCTCGGGCCCGGCCCGTACGGTCGCACAACCCGCTTCGTAGGGCCGCACGAGTCCGCCGCCGGCCGTGCCGCCGAGGTCGTCAGTGCGCCCCGTCCAGGTTCAGCACCACGACCCCGGCGATCACCAGCAGCACCCCGAGGACCTTCGGTGCGCTGGCGCTCTCCCCCAGGAACACCATGCCGATGGCCGCGATCAGCGCGGTCCCGACGCCGGCCCAGATGGCGTACGCGGTGCCCATGCTCATCGACTTGAGGGTCTGCGCGAGCAGCGCGAAGGCGATCACGTACCCCACCGCGGTGCCCAGCGACGGCCACAGCCGGCTGAAGCCGTCGCTGTACTTCATCGAGGTGGTCGCGAGGATCTCGGACAGGATCGCGCCGGCGAGCATCACATAGGCCATGCGGACGACCGTACCGAGCGCGGGGACCGCGGTCAGCGGCCCGGTCAGCGGGCCTTCGGGGCCCAGCGGGCCAGGGCGGCGCTCAGCGCCTCCGTGCGGGGCCGGTGGCGGGTGTTGTGGAAGGCGCGGATCCGCCAGTCGCCGTCCGGCTCGCGGACCAGGACGTACGTCTGGACGGAGAGCGCACGGCGGCCCGGCCGGGTGCGGCGGCCCTTGAGGACGGCGCCGCGGGCGTGGACCAGCGCCACGTCCGGGGCGAGGAACACCAGGTCCGTGATCTCGGCCCAGAGGCGGGAGCCCGCAAGGACGCCGGCGAACAGCCCCCGGTGGCCCTCGACGACCCCCTCGCGGCCGGTGAGCCGGCCGCCGTAGAAGGTGATGTAGTC
This sequence comes from Streptomyces sp. NPDC048196, assembly GCF_040652715.1. Taxonomy (NCBI): domain Bacteria; kingdom Bacillati; phylum Actinomycetota; class Actinomycetes; order Kitasatosporales; family Streptomycetaceae; genus Streptomyces; species Streptomyces sp. NPDC048196. The sequence continues at coordinate 23,317 of NZ_JBEZMM010000020.1, forward strand.
GGCGTCCTCGGTGAACGAGCGGCCGTAGGCGTCGGCGTCGCCCCAGGCGAGCCGGTGCGCCGCGAAACGCTCCCGTACGGCGGCCGCCGCGTCCTGGCTGGTCCCTGCCGGTGATGCGTTCATGACTCCCCCTGCGGAAACTGGTGGCTGCAGCTTATTTGCATGCACGCATGCAATATATGCAGACGTGCAAGGATGTGGCAAGGGGCCGGCCGCGAGGGCGCGAGCCCCGCGAACGAGTCATGGTTCCGTCCGGAAGGTGAGCGAGATGTCCGACCAGCAGCGCGACGCCCTGCTGCAGCAGCACGCCGACAGCTACCGCGGCTATGTCACGGCCACCGTGCTGCACGGCCAGGCCGCCGCTGAGGTGCTCGGCCAGCACCCCACCGACCTCTACGCGCTGCACACCCTGGAGCTCGCCGGGCCGCTCACCACCGGCGCCCTCGCCGAGCGCATCGGGCTCTCCCAGAGCGCCACCACCCGGCTCGTCGACCGGCTGGTGCGGGCCGGCCGGGCCCGCCGGGCCGCCGACCCCGAGGACCGGCGGCGGGTGGTCGTCGAGCCGCTGCCGCTGCCGCACGAGGAGGACGAGGCGGCCTTCGGGCCGGCGCGGCGGCGGATGGCCGAGGTCTTCCGGACCTTCAGCGCGGACGAACTGCGCGTGCTCTTCCGCTACTTCGCCGCGGCGGCGCCGGCACTACGGGCCGCCACCACGGAGACCAAGGGCCTGCCCGGCGACTGACCGCACGGGCCCGGAAACGCGACACGGCCGTGCCCGCCAGCGGTGACTGGCGGACACGGCCGTGACGTTTGCCGCGGACCCGCGGGGTGCGGGGGCCGGCGGACGTCGATCAGACGTTGAAGCCCAGCGCGCGGAGCTGCTCGCGGCCGTCGTCGGTGATCTTGTCCGGGCCCCACGGGGGCATCCAGACCCAGTTGATCTTCAGCTCGTTGACGATCCCGTCCGTGGCGGACTTCGCCTGGTCCTCGATGACGTCGGTCAGCGGGCAGGCCGCGGAGGTCAGCGTCATGTCGACGGTGGCGATGTTGGCATCGTCGATGTGGATGCCGTAGATCAGCCCGAGGTTGACGACGTCGATGCCCAGCTCGGGGTCGACGACGTCGTACAGCGCCTCGCGGACCTCTTCCTCCGAGGCCGGCTTGGTGGTGGTCGGGGTGTCGGTCATGCGGTCTTCGCCTCCTCGGAGAGGGCCTTGGCCGTGGCGTCCTTCCAGGCCATCCAGCTCAGCAGGGCGCACTTCACGCGCGCCGGGTACTTCGAGACGCCGGCGAACGCCACCGCGTCCTCCAGCACCTCCTCCATCGCGTCGTCCGGCTCCACCTGGCCCTTGGACTGCATCAGCTCCAGGAACGTCTCCTGGATCTTCTGCGCCTCACCGAGCTCCTTGCCCACCAGGAGGTCGTTGAGCACCGACGCACTGGCCTGGCTGATCGAGCAGCCCTGCCCCTCGTAGGACACATCTTCGATCGTCGCGCCGTCGAGGCGGACCCGCAGCGTGATCTCGTCGCCACAGGTCGGGTTGACGTGGTGCACCTCGGCGTCGCCGTCCCGAAGACCGCGCCCATGAGGGTGCTTGTAGTGGTCCAGGATGACGTCCTGGTACATGGAATCCAGCTTCACGGCTCAGTCAGTCCTCGTCCTCGTCCGCTGTGCGTGATCATCCGAAAAAGTTCCGCACGTGCTCCAGGCCCTCGACCAGGGCGTCGACCTCGGCCGGGGTGGAGTACAGATAGAACGACGCTCGCGTGGTCGCAGGAATTCCGTAGCGCAGGCACACCGGCCGTGCGCAGTGGTGGCCCACGCGGACCGCGATCCCCTGCTCGTCGAGGACCTGCCCGACGTCGTGCGGGTGGATGTCGCCGAGCGTGAAGGAGATCGTCGCCCCGCGGTCCTCGGCCGAGCTCGGACCGATGATCCGCAGGTCGGGGACCTCCAGCAGCCGCTTGACGGCGTACTCGGTGATCACGTGCTCATGGGCGGCGATCTTGTCCATGCCGATCGAGGAGAGGTAGTCCACGGCCGCGCCGAGGCCGACGGCCTGGGCGATCGGGGGCGTACCGGCCTCGAACTTGTGCGGCGCCGGCGCGTAGGTCGAGGAGTGCATGGACACCGTCTCGATCATTTCGCCGCCGCCCAGGAACGGGGGCAGGTCCTCCAGCAGCTCCTGGCGGCCCCACAGGACGCCGATGCCGGTCGGGCCGCACATCTTGTGGCCGGTGAAGGCCACGAAGTCGGCCTGCAGCGCCTGCACGTCCAGCACCATGTGCGGCGCGGCCTGCGAGGCGTCGATGCAGACCAGCGCGCCGACCTCCTGGGCCCGCCGGATGATCGTCTCGACCGGGTTGAAGGTGCCGAGGAGGTTGGAGACCAGCGTGAACGAGACGATCTTCGTCCGCTCGGTGATGACCTCTTCGATGTTCGAAAGGTCCAGGCGGCCGTCGTCGGTCAGGCCGAACCACTTCAGCTGCGCACCCGTGCGCTGCGAGAGCAGCTGCCACGGAACGATGTTGGAGTGGTGCTCCATCTCCGTGATGACGATCTCGGTCTCACGGTCCACGCGGTAGGGCTCGTCGGCCCAGCCGAGCATGTTCGCGACGAGGTTGAGCGACTCCGAGGCGTTCTTGGTGAAGATCACCTCGTCGCGGCTCGGCGCGTTGATGAAGGCGGCGACCTTGTCGCGGGCACCTTCGTACAGCGCCGTGGCCTCCTCGGCGAGCACATGCACGCCGCGGTGGACGTTGGCGTTGTGACGTTCGTAGTAGGCGTTCAGGGCGTCGAGGACCTGGCGCGGCTTCTGCGACGTCGCCGCATTGTCCAGGTACACGATCTTCCGGCCGTCGTGGACCTGACGGTCCAGGAGGGGGAAGTCCTTACGGATCGCCTCTGTGTCGAGGAGGCCCGGCAGCTGTGTCACGCGGTCGTACCACCCTTCACGTATGCCTCGTAGCCCTCGGCCTCCAGCTTGTCCGCCAGCTCCGGGCCGCCGGACTCGGCGATCCGGCCGTTGGCGAAGACGTGGACGTGGTCGGGCTTGATGTAGCGCAGGATGCGCGTGTAGTGAGTGATCAGCAGGGTGCCGACCTGGCCGGTCTCGCGGACGCGGTTGACGCCCTCGGAGACGATGCGCAGCGCGTCGACGTCCAGACCGGAGTCGGTCTCGTCGAGGATCGCGATGGCCGGCTTGAGCAGCTCCAGCTGGAGGATCTCGTGGCGCTTCTTCTCACCGCCGGAGAAGCCCTCGTTGACGTTGCGCTCGGCGAAGGCGGGGTCCATGTTCAGGCGCTCCATGGCCTCCTTGACCTCCTTGACCCACAGCCGCAGCTTGGGGGCCTCGCCGCGGATCGCGGTGGCGGAGGTGCGCAGGAAGTTGGAGACGGAGACGCCGGGGACCTCGACCGGGTACTGCATGGCGAGGAAGACACCGGCGCGGGCGCGCTCGTCGACGGACATCGCAAGGACGTCCTCGCCGTCGAGGGTGACGGTGCCGCCGGTGATCGTGTACTTCGGGTGACCGGCGAGGGAGTAGGCGAGGGTCGACTTGCCGGAGCCGTTGGGGCCCATGATGGCGTGCGTCTCGCCCTGCTTCACGGTCAGGTCGACGCCCTTCAGGATCTCGCGCTGGCCGTTCTCGGCCTCGACGGAGACGTGCAGGTCGTGGATCTCAAGGGTTGCCATGGGTGACTCAGGACTCCTGGGTGACGGAGACGAGCACGTCGTCCCCTTCGATCTTTACGGGGTAAACGGGGACGGGGCGCGTCGCGGGGAGGCCGGACGGCTTGCCGGTGCGCAGGTCGAAGCTCGAACCGTGCAGCCAGCACTCGATCGAGCAGTCCTCGACCTCGCCCTCGGAGAGGGAGACGTTCGCGTGCGAGCAGATGTCGTTGATCGCGAACACCTCGCCCTCGGTGCGGACCAGGGAGATGGGCGTGCCGTCGATCTCCACCCGCTTGGGGGTGTCCTCCTCCAGCTCGCTCAGCGCCGCTGCGCGTACGTAGCTCATACCGCGGACGCTTCCAGCTCGGCCTCGATCTTGCTCATCAGGCGCTCCTCGACGTCCGGCAGGCCGATCTGCTGGACCAGCTCGGCGAAGAAGCCGCGGACGACGAGCCGGCGGGCCTCCTCGGCGGGGATGCCGCGGGCCATCAGGTAGAAGAGCTGCTCGTCGTCGAAGCGGCCGGTCGCCGAGGCGTGGCCGGCGCCGACGATCTCGCCGGTCTCGATCTCCAGGTTGGGCACCGAGTCGACCCGCGCGCCGTCGGTGAGGACGAGGTTGCGGTTGAGCTCGTAGGTGTCCGTGCCGGTGGCCGAGGCGCGGATGAGGACGTCGCCGATCCAGACGGCGTGGGCGTCCTCGCCCTGCAGCGCGCCCTTGTAGGTCACGTGCGAGCGGCAGTTGGACGCCTCGTGGTCGACGAACAGGCGGTGCTCGTGGTGCTGGCCCTGCTCGGTGAAGTACAGGCCGTAGAACTCGGCCTCGCCGCCGGGGCCGGCGTACGTGACGCGCGGGTGCAGGCGGACGAGGTCGCCGCCGAAGGTGACGACCACGGACTTGAAGGTGGCGTCCCGGCCGACCAGGGCGTTGTGCTGGCCGGTGTGGACGGCCGACTCGTCCCAGTCCTGGACGGAGACGACGGTCAGCTTGGCGCCGTCACCGAGGAGGTAGTCGACGTTGGCGGCGAGCACCGCGTCACCGGTGTGGTCGATGACCACGACCGCCTCGGCGAACGCGCCGAGCTCGATGACCTGGTGGCCGAAGGCGGTGCCGCCCTCGCCGTGCACCGAGATCCGGATGGGCTCGCTGAGCACGGTCTCCTTGGGGACCGTGACCACCGAGGCCTTCTCGAACGAGCTGTACGCCTGGGCGGCGACCCGGTCGACGGGCTTGCCGGCCTTGCCGACCCGCGGGTCGGCGCGGTCGACCAGTTCGTGGGTGACGCCCTCGGGCGCGGTGATGTCGATCTTCAGGTCGGGACCGCCGGCCGCGGCGGAGCCGTCGTGCAGGCCCTTCAGGCGCGCGAGGGGGGTGAACCGCCACTCCTCCTCGCGGCCGTGCGGCACCGGGAAGTCCGCCACGTCGTAGGACGGCGGGGCGCTCATCCGGGTGGCGACGGTGGACTCCGCGGCCACCGCGATGGAGCCGGTGGTCGTGGAACCCGCCGGGATGTTCTGAGCCTCAGCCATGGCTGTCGTCTAGCTCGCTTTCTGCGTTCTCAGGGAGTCAGTCGCTGCGTGGAGGCCCGGGTCAGCCGACCGCGCCTTCCATCTGCAGCTCGATCAGCCGGTTCAGCTCCAGGGCGTACTCCATCGGCAGCTCACGGGCGATCGGCTCGACGAAGCCGCGCACGATCATCGCCATGGCCTCGTCCTCCGACAGACCGCGGGCCATCAGGTAGAACAGCTGGTCCTCGCTGACCTTGGAGACGGTCGCCTCGTGGCCCATGGAGACGTCGTCCTCGCGGACGTCGACGTAGGGGTAGGTGTCGGAGCGGGAGATGGTGTCCACCAGCAGGGCGTCACACAGCACGTTGGACTTGGAGCCCGCGGCGCCCTCGCCGATCTCGACCAGACCGCGGTAGGAGGTCCGGCCGCCACCGCGCGCCACCGACTTGGAGACGATGTTGGACGAGGTGTTCGGCGCCATGTGGACCATCTTGGAACCGGCGTCCTGGTGCTGGCCCTCGCCGGCGAAGGCGATGGACAGGGTCTCGCCCTTGGCGTGCTCGCCCATGAGGTAGACCGCCGGGTACTTCATCGTCACCTTGGAGCCGAGGTTGCCGTCGACCCACTCCATGGTCGCGCCCTCGTAGGCGACGGCGCGCTTGGTGACCAGGTTGTAGACGTTGTTCGACCAGTTCTGGATGGTCGTGTAGCGGCAGCGGCCGCCCTTCTTGACGATGATCTCGACCACCGCGGAGTGCAGCGAGTCCGACTTGTAGATCGGCGCGGTGCAGCCCTCGACGTAGTGGACGTAGGCGTCCTCGTCGACGATGATCAGCGTCCGCTCGAACTGGCCCATGTTCTCGGTGTTGATCCGGAAGTAGGCCTGCAGCGGGATGTCGACGTGGACACCCTTGGGGACGTAGATGAACGAGCCGCCGGACCACACCGCGGTGTTCAGCGACGCGAACTTGTTGTCACCGACCGGGATGACCGTGCCGAAGTACTCCTGGAAGAGCTCCGGGTGCTCCTTCAGCGCGGTGTCGGTGTCCAGGAAGATGACGCCCTGCGCCTCCAGGTCCTCACGGATCTGGTGGTAGACGACCTCGGACTCGTACTGCGCGGCGACACCGGCGACCAGGCGCTGCTTCTCCGCCTCGGGGATGCCGAGCTTGTCGTAGGTGTTCTTGATGTCCTCGGGCAGGTCCTCCCAGGAGGCGGCCTGCTGCTCGGTGGAGCGGACGAAGTACTTGATGTTGTCGAAGTCGATGCCCGACAGGTCCGAGCCCCAGTTGGGCATGGGCTTCTTGTCGAACAGCCGCAGGCCCTTGAGGCGGAGCTTGAGCATCCACTCCGGCTCGTTCTTCTTCGCCGAGATGTCGCGGACGACGTCCTCGGAGAGACCGCGCTTCGCCGAAGCGCCGGCCACGTCGGAGTCGGCCCAGCCGTATTCGTAATTGCCCAGACCCTCGAGTTCGGGGTGAGCAGTCTCCGTGGGGAGCGTCATGCGGGGTTCCTCCCGGCCGTGCTTGCAGATGATGTCGTGGTCTGGTGGGGGCGCTCACCGGCCCGGTGAGCCGCCTTGCCGGCGCCGGCCTTCGGGACGAAGGTCGTGCACACCCCGTCGCCGTGGGCGATGGTGGCAAGGCGCTGTACGTGGGTCCCGAGCAATCGGGAGAAGACCTCGGTCTCCGCCTCGCACAGCTGCGGGTACTGCTCGGCGACGTGGGCGACCGGGCAGTGGTGCTGGCAGAGCTGTTCACCGAGCTGGGGGTTGGGGGCGCTGCGCGCCGTAGCAGCGTACCCGTCCGCGGTCAACGCCCTCGCCAGGGCCTGGGTGCGGGCCTCCGGGTCGGCGCTGTCGACCGCCTCGCGGTAGACCTCGGCCTGGGCGGCCAGCCGGGCCCGGGCGAACGCGGCGACCGCCGCCTCACCCTTCTCGCCGCCGCCCGCGCTCTGCGCGATCCAGCGCAGCGCGTCGGAGGCGAGCTGGTCGTAGGCCTGGTCGAAGGCGTCCCGCCCGCAGTCGGTGAGGGCGAAGGCCTTGGCCGGGCGGCCGCGGCCGCGGCTGCCGTAGACCCGCTGCTCGCGGGGCTCGACGACGCCCTCGGCGACCAGCGCGTCCAGGTGCCGGCGGACGGCGGCCTGGGTCAGCTCCAGGCGGAGGGCGAGCTCGGCGGCGGTGGACGGACCGTGGTCGAGGATGGAACGGGCGACCCTGTTGCGGGTGCCCTGCTGTTCGTCGTGTGACACGGGGGCGGCCTGTGGGGCCGGCGTCGCCCGGGCATCCGGTCCGGGCGCGGAGGCGGCCGGCCCGGCGGTCGTGCCGACCCCGGGCTCTCGCTGATCCTCGCTCGCGTATTTCACAACGCCATTGTTGCGTAATTCGTCAAAGCGATTCAAGCGGGGTCCGGATGGCGGGATGGTGGCCTCTATCACTTAGGTTCACCTCATTTCAACCCTGCCCCTTGGCCCGCGATCCGGTCGCGGACCTGCGAGGACCCGCCACGATGCGGGCCCGGCCCCCACTGACGGCGGTGCGGCCGTTCTTCGTAGACTGCGCGGCATGCGCAGCACCTCCCCGGGGAGCACTCCCCGGTCCCCCGGACGGGCGCCGGCCGTCGAGGTCACCGGCCTGGTCAAGCGGTACGGGACGAAGACCGCGGTGGACGGGCTCGACCTGACCGTCGCCCACGGCACGGTGACCGCCGTGCTCGGGCCCAACGGCGCCGGCAAGACCACCACCGTCGAGACCTGCGAGGGCTACCGCCGCCCGGACGCCGGCACGGTCCGCGTCCTGGGCCTGGACCCGGTCGCCGACGCGGCCGCGCTGCGCCCCCGGATCGGCGTGATGCTGCAGTCCGGCGGCGTCTACGCGGGCGCCCGCGCCGAGGAGATGCTGCGGCACACCGCCACCCTGCACGCCCACCCGCTCGACGTCGGCATGCTCATCGAGAGGCTCGGTCTGGGCTCGTGCGGCCGGACGCCCTACCGGCGGCTCTCCGGCGGCCAGCAGCAGCGGCTGGCGCTGGCCATGGCCGTGGTCGGCCGCCCGGAGCTGGTCTTCCTCGACGAGCCGACGGCCGGCCTGGACCCGCAGGCCCGCCGCGCCACCTGGGACCTCGTACGGGAACTCCGCGCCGACGGCGTGAGCTGCGTGCTCACCACCCACTTCATGGACGAGGCCGAACAGCTCGCCGACGACGTCGCGATCATCGACGGCGGCCGGGTGATCGCCCAGGGCAGCCCCGACGAGCTGTGCCGCGGCGGCGCCGAGAACAGCCTGCGCTTCACCGGCCGGCCCGGCCTCGACCTCGCCTCCCTCCTCAAGGCACTGCCCGCGGACAGCTCCGCCTCGGAGCCCGCCTCCGGCATCTACCGCGTCCACGGCAAGATCGACCCGCAGCTGCTGGCCACGGTCGCCTCGTGGTGCGCGCAGAACGGCGTGATGCCGGACGCGATAGCCGTCGAGCGGCACACCCTGGAGGACGTCTTCTTGGAGCTGACCGGTAAGGAGCTGCGCGCATGACCGCCACCGAGGCCGGTACCGCCACCGGAACGGGCGCGTTCGCCCCGCGGCCCGGCGCCGCGCCGCTGCCCCGGATGATCCGGGCCCAGGCGGCCCTGGAGACCCGGATGCTGCTGCGCAACGGCGAGCAGCTGCTGCTCACCGTGATCATCCCGACGCTGCTGCTGGTGCTCTTCTCGGCCGTCGACATCGTCGACACCGGAGCGGGCAGGGCGGTGGACTTCCTGGCGCCGGGCATCCTCGCGCTGGCCGTGATGTCCACCGCGTTCACCGGCCAGGCCATCGCCACCGGCTTCGAGCGCCGCTACGGCGTCCTCAAGCGGCTCGCCGTCTCGCCGCTGCCGCGCTGGGGGCTGATGACCGCGAAGACCTGTGCGGTACTGGTCACCGAGGTCCTGCAGATCGTGCTGCTGACGGCGGTGGCGCTCGCGCTGGGCTGGTCCCCGCACGGCAACCCGCTCACCGTGCTGCTGCTCCTCCTGCTGGGCACGGCCGCGTCCTCGGGGCTGGGACTGCTGATGGCCGGGACCCTGAAGGCCGAGGCGACCCTGGCCGCGGCCAACCTCGTCTTCCTGCTGCTCCTGGTCGGCGGCGGGGTGATCGTGCCGCTCACCAAGTTCCCGGAGGCCGCCCAGGCCGTGCTGCACCTGCTGCCGATCTCGGCGCTCTCGGACGGGCTGCGCGAGGTGCTCCGGCACGGCGCGACGGTGCCGTGGTCCGACCTGGGCATCCTCGCCGGGTGGGCCGTCCTGGGGCTGGGCGCGGCGGCGAAGTTCTTCCGCTGGGAGTAGTCCGGGGGTCACAGGGGGCCGATCGGGGGTCGATCGGGCTTCGGGCCCTGGGTTCCCGCCCCCGGGACCCCCTCGTGAAAACTTGCACAAGCCGCCGCATACCATGGCTCCCGTGCCGAATTCGCTGAATCCCCTTGAGCTGATCGCCCGCCGCTGGCAGCCGTCCGCGGCCTTCGTGCGGCGGGCCGCGCTGGCGACCGTCGTGATGGCCGTGATCATCGTCGTGACCGGCGGCGCGGTCCGGCTCACCCAGTCCGGACTGGGCTGCTCGACCTGGCCGAAGTGCACGCCGGAGAGCCTCACGCCGACCCACGCGATGGGCATCAACGGCCTCATCGAGTTCGGCAACCGCATGCTGACGTACGTGCTGTGCGCGTTCGTCGGGCTGTTCATCATCGCCGCCCGCGCCCGGCACCCACGGCGCCGCTCGCTCACCCGCCTCGGCTGGGCCCAGTTCTGGATCGTGATGGGCAATGCGGTCTGGGGCGGCATCGTCGTACTGACCGGCCTGAACCCCTACCTCGTCGCCGCGCACTTCCTGCTGTCCACGGCCCTGCTCACGGTCGCCGTGCTGAGCTGGAAGCGGGCCGGCGAGGGCGACGACGAGCCGCGGGACGTGACCGCCCGTCCGGTCCGGCAGCTGGCCTGGCTGCTGGTGGCGGTGACCGGCGCGCTGACCGTCATCGGCACGGTCGTCACCGGCGCCGGCCCGCACGCCGGCGACGCGCACAAGGTCCACCGCATCCCGCTGAACTGGCAGGAGATCACCCAGCTCCACGTCGACTTCGTCTACGTCGTGGTCGGCCTGAGCGTGGCCCTGTGGTTCGCGCTGCGCGCCGTCAAGGCACCGGCCGCCGCCCGCCGGACCGTGCCGGCACTGTTCGCCTGCATCGCGCTGCAGGGCGTCATCGGCTACGTCCAGTACTTCCTGGGGCTGCCCGAAATCGTCATCGGGCTGCACATGCTGGGGTCGACGCTGGTGTGGATCGCCGTGCTGCGGGTGGCGCTGTCGCTGCGCGACCGCGGACCGCTCCTGGAGGACGAGCCCGAGGACGGCGACGCGCCGGCCGCCGCCGCGGACGAGGAGCCCGCGGAGGCTCAGGTGGTCTCCGCCCCCAGCCGGTAGATCCGGCGGGCCGTCCCGGACGCGATCATCCCGGTGATCCGCCGCCCGTCCTCCGCCCCGCACAGCCCCTCGGTGGTCCACTCCCCAACGAGGCGGTCCATGGCGCGCAGGAAGGACCGGGCGGCGGTCACGTAGAGCTCGGGCAGCCCGCGGGCGCCGGAGGAGAACAGCAGCTTGCCGAACGGCGCGTGTGTCAGGGTCTCTGCGGGGCAGGGCCCGGTGTCGGCGTACACGTGGGCGTGCGCGGCGGCGAGCTGGGCGGCCCGGCCGTGGTGCGGGGCCGCGGGCAGCAGGACCAGGTCCGCGCCGATCCCGGTGGTGGCCCGCAGGAACCCGGCCAGCGGCTGCGGGTCGGGGCAGTGCAGCTGTACGGGCAGGCCGGTGGCGACCGCGCTCCACAGCAGGTGCCGTACGAGGGCCGGTTCGGTGAGCCGGTCGCCGGGGCGGCGGGCGCGCAGCCAGCGGTCCGCGGCGCGCCGCACCTCGCCGGCCTCGGGGGCGTGTCCGTCGCAGTAGGTGGCGCCGGAGGCGAAGGCGGTGGCGTGCTGGGCCGCCGCGTAGAGGGCCTCGGCGGTGTAGCCGAGGAAGGATTCGACGCTGCCGGAGGTGTCGGCGACCTGCTCGGCGAGCGGTTCGAGCCGTACGACCTCGTGGGCGCGGGCCTCGGCGGCGGTGGCGATCTCGGCGGCCGAGGTCAGTTCGCTGGGGGTGCCGGCCTCCAGCAGGAAGGTGCCGATGCCGGAGCCGCGGAGCAGCATCCGGCCGGCCGTGTAGGCGCCCACCTCGCGTCTGCGGGCCAGATAGCGGGCCGGCGGGCAGTGCGGCTCCAGGCCGAGCAGCGGGGGGCACCAGCGGCGTATCGCGAGACCGGTGAGGCTGTCGAAGTAGCTGGTGCCGGCGGGGGCCGGGCCGTGGGCGCCGACCGCGGCGGCCAGATGGGTCTCGAAGGAGCCGAGGCCGAGTTCGCCGTGCACGGCGCCGTGGCTGTACTGATCGATGAGCGGTGGCTGATCTGCCGGGAAGGGAAGGCCGTCCATCCGCTCCTCCTGCCGAGAGCCCGCCGGGCGTGGCCGGAACGCCGCGCCCGGTGGGCTTAACGGAGGAGGGGGTGGTGAGGTAGCGGGCTCCGCTTCCGGCGCGCGCCCCGGCGCGCCGCCGCACCGTCCTCAGGCGTTGGCCGGGCCGCCCAGCTGGAGGCCCGCCATCCGCGACCACTCGTAGCGGCCGGTGCGGACCTTGGCGGCGAGGTCGCCGTCGAAGTCGTCGTGGAGGGTGAGGCCGGCTCGGGTCGCGGCGTCCTTGGCCTCGTCGTACGTACGGGCGACGAGGTTGCCCCACTCGCCGTTGGCCCCGACGAGGGCGATCCGGACGCTGCCGCGGGCGATGTGCGCGAGCTGGCCCTCGGCGCTTCCGCCGTGGGAGTCGGCGAAGGCGCGGATCTGCCGGGCGAGCCGCGCCGCGCGCTTGCCGGCCCGCTTCTCGTCCTTGGTGGCGGCCGCCGCGCCGACCGCCGTCTGCTCGTCCGCCTGCTGGGTGTCTGCCATGGACAGCATGCTACCCACGAGTAATCACCTAAGGAAGGGATCCACGGCGACGGCGACGAACAGCAGGGACACATAGGTGATGGACCAGTGGAACAGCCGCATCTCCTTGAGCTTCGGCCCGGTGATCCCGGCCTTGGCGCGGGACTGCAGGGCGTGCGCCTCCTTCAGCCAGAAGGCGCCGCAGGCGAGCGCGACCGCGGTGTAGAACCAGCCGGTGTAGCCCAGCGGCTGCAGCAGCAGCGAGACCAGGACCATCACCCAGCTGTAGGCGACGATCTGCCGTGCCACGGCCTTGTTGCCGGCGGTCACCGGCAGCATCGGCACGCCGACCCGCTCGTAGTCGTCCTTGGCCTTCATCGACAGCGGCCAGTAGTGCGGCGGCGTCCAGAAGAAGATGACGAGGAAGAGGACCAGCGCGGCCCAGGAGACCGAATTCGTCACCGCGGACCAGCCGATGAAGACCGGCATGCAGCCCGCGATGCCGCCCCAGACGATGTTCTGCGAGGTGCGGCGCTTGAGGATCATCGTGTAGACGACCACGTAGAAAAGCAGCGCCCCGAGCGACAGCATCGCCGACAGCGGGTTGACGAAGACCCAGAACCAGGCGGTGGAACCGACCGCGAGGGCGGTCGCGAAGACCAGGCACTCGCGCGGCGAGACCATGCCGGTGACCAGGGGCCGCTGGGAGGTGCGGTCCATCAGGGCGTCGATGTCCCGGTCGATGTACATGTTGTAGGCGGCCGCACCGCCGGCGGAGAGGTAACCGCCGACGCAGGTCGCGAACACCAGCCACAGGTCGGGGACGCCGCCCGCGGCCAGGAACATCACCGGGATCGTCGTCATCAGCAGGAGCTCGATGACACGCGGCTTGGTCAGCGCCACGAAAGCCTTCACACGGGCCCCGAACGGACGGTGCCCCGGACCCCCCGGGCTCTCGGAGAGCACCCCCGCAGGACGGGATTCGACGGCCGTCACGCACACCCCTGGAAGTAACATCAGCGGCTCCCGCCGCGGATGGAAATAAGGCTCGCAAGCCCTTACGACCCCGTGAACCGGGTAAAAGCTTGCGCGTACCACGCCACTTTAGACGTTGGCCATACGGCGATCTTCGCGGGGGTGGGGTCGTGTTGGGGCCCGTGCGGCGGGGTGGCGGCGGCAGCTTTCCCCCGGCGTTCGCCCGCTGTTCAGGAGGCGGGCGGGACCGCCGCCCGGCAGTCTGGTCGTATGGCCGTGGCCGCCGGGCCGGGAATGTCCGGCCCGGTGATCCGGTTGCCCGAAGCGACGAACCTCCGTGACGCCACGCAGCGACTGAGCACCGAAAACACCGAATGAGCGTCGAAAAGACGCCCGCACTTGCGGGGGTAGGCTCGACACCGCCTGGCGGACATACCCGTCCGTGGCATTCGACATGTGGAGAGGAGCCCTGACTCAGGGTGAGCACCAAGCCGACCACCACAGAATTCGAGTGGACCGAACTGGACCAGCGGGCAGTGGACACCGTCCGGGTCCTGGCCATGGACTCCGTGCAGAAGGTCGGTAACGGCCATCCGGGTACGGCCATGAGTCTGGCGCCCGCCGCCTATGTGCTGTTCCAGAAGCTCATGCGGCACGACCCTGCGGACGCCGACTGGACCGGCCGTGACCGGTTCGTCCTCTCCGCGGGCCACTCCAGCCTGACGCTCTACATCCAGCTCTTCCTGGCCGGCTACGGCCTGGAGCTGGACGACCTCAAGGCCTTCCGCACCTGGGGCTCGAAGACCCCCGGCCACCCGGAGTACGGCCACACCACCGGCGTGGAGACCACCACCGGCCCGCTGGGCCAGGGCGTCGCCAACGCGGTCGGCATGGCCATGGCGGCCCGCTACGAGCGCGGCCTGTTCGACCCGGAAGCGGCGCAGGGCTCCTCGCCGTTCGACCACTACATCTACGCGATCGCCGGCGACGGCTGCCTCCAGGAGGGCATCTCCGCCGAGGCGTCCTCGCTGGCCGGCCACCAGAAGCTCGGCAACCTCATCATGCTGTGGGACGACAACCACATCTCGATCGAGGGCGACACCGAGACCGCCATCTCCGAAGACACCGTGAAGCGGTACGAGGCCTACGGCTGGCACGTACAGCGCGTGGAGCCCAAGGAGAACGGCGACCTCGACCCCGAGGGCCTGTTCCGCGCCATCGAGGCCGCGAAGGCCGTGACCGACAGGCCGTCGTTCATCGCGATGCGCTCGATCATCGCCTGGCCGGCCCCCCACGCCCAGAACACCGAGGCCGCGCACGGCTCGGCGCTGGGCGAGGAGGAGGTCGCGGCCACCAAGCGCGTGCTGGGCTTCGACCCGGAGAAGCACTTCGAGGTCACCGACGAGGTGCTCGCGCACACCCGCGGCGCCCTCGACCGCGGCCGGGACGCCAAGAAGGAGTGGGAGAAGTCCTTCGCCGCCTGGCGCACCGCCAGCCCGGAGCGCGCCGCGGACTTCGACCGGATCGCCGCCACCGAGCTGCCCGAGGGCTGGGAGGACCACCTCCCCGTCTTCGAGACCGGCAAGCCGGTCGCCACCCGCGCCGCGTCCGGCAAGGTGCTGCACGCGCTGGGTGCGGTCATCCCCGAGCTGTGGGGCGGCTCCGCGGACCTCGCGGGCTCCAACAACACCACGATCGACAAGACGTCGTCGTTCCTGCCCGAGGGCAACCCGCTGCCGGAGGCCGACCCGTACGGCCGCACCATCCACTTCGGCATCCGCGAGCACTCCATGGCCGCGGAGATGAACGGCATCGCGCTGCACGGCAACACCCGCATCTACGGCGGCACCTTCCTGGTGTTCTCCGACTACATGCGCAACGCCGTCCGGCTGTCGGCCCTGATGCACCTGCCGGTGACGTACGTGTGGACGCACGACTCCATCGGTCTGGGTGAGGACGGCCCGACCCACCAGCCGGTCGAGCACCTGGCCTCGCTGCGCGCCATCCCGGGCCTGAACATCGTGCGCCCGGCCGACGCCAACGAGACCGCCCTCGCCTGGCGCGAGATCCTCAAGCGCTACACCAAGAAGTTCGGCGTGGGCGCCCCGCACGGCCTCGCGCTGACCCGCCAGGGCGTCCCGACGTACCCGGCCAACGAGGACACCGCCAAGGGCGGTTACGTCCTCTTCGAGGCGCAGGGCCCGCAGGGAGAGGTCGCCGAGCCCCAGGTCGTGCTGATCGGCACCGGCTCCGAGGTGCAGCTCGCCGTCGAGGCGCGCGAGCAGCTGCAGGCCGCGGGCGTCCCGACCCGCGTGGTGTCGATGCCGTGCGTCGAGTGGTTCGAGCAGCAGGACCGGGAGTACCGCGACAGCGTGCTGCCGCCGTCGGTCAAGGCGCGGGTCGCCGTCGAGGCGGGCATCGGCCTGACCTGGCACCGCTTCGTGGGCGACGCCGGACGCATCGTGTCGCTGGAGCACTTCGGCGCCTCGGCCGACGGCAAGGTCCTCTTCCGCGAGTTCGGCTTCACCGCCGACGCGGTCGCCGCCGCCGCCCGGGAATCGCTCGAAGCCGCCGCGCGCTGACGCACGTACACGACGAGTAGGAGATGCAGAACCCATGACAGACGCACTCAAGCGCCTCTCCGACGAAGGCGTCGCGATCTGGCTGGACGACCTGTCGCGCAAGCGCATCACGTCCGGCAACCTCGCCGAGCTGATCGACCAGCAGCACGTCGTCGGCGTCACGACCAACCCGTCGATCTTCCAGAAGGCGATCTCCTCGGGCGACGGCTACCAGCAGCAGGTCGCCGACCTCGCCGCCCGTAAGGTCACCGTCGAGGAAGCCATCCGCATGATCACGACGGCGGACGTCCGGGACGCCGCCGACGTCCTGCGGCCGGTCTTCGACGCCACCGGCGGGCAGGACGGCCGGGTCTCCATCGAGGTGGACCCGCGCCTGGCCCACCACACCGCGGCGACCATCGCCGAGGCCAAGCAGCTGGCGTGGCTGGTGGACCGCCCGAACACGCTGATCAAGATCCCGGCCACCAAGGCGGGCCTGCCGGCGATCACCGAGGTCATCGGCCTGGGCATCAGCGTCAACGTCACGCTGATCTTCTCGCTGGAGCGCTACCGCGAGGTCATGGACGCCTACCTCGCGGGCCTGGAGAAGGCCAAGGCCGCGGGCCTGGACCTGTCCCTGATCCGTTCGGTGGCCTCGTTCTTCGTGTCCCGCGTGGACACCGAGATCGACAAGCGCCTGGACAAGAACGGCACCGACGAGGCCAAGGCCCTCAAGGGCAAGGCCGCGCTGGCCAACGCCCGGCTGGCCTACCAGGCGTACGAGGAGGTCTTCTCCTCCGACCGCTGGGCCGCCCTGGACAAGGCCGGCGCCAACAAGCAGCGTCCGCTGTGGGCCTCGACCGGCGTCAAGGACCCGGCCTACAAGGACACGCTGTACGTGGACGAGCTGGTCGCCCCGGGCACGGTCAACACCATGCCGGAGGCCACCCTGGAGGCCACCGCGGCGCGCGGCGAGATCACCGGCAACACCATCGCCGGCACCTACGAGGCGGCGCAGGCCGACCTCGACGCGATCGGCGCGCTCGGCATCGCGTACGACGATGTCGTGCAGCTCCTGGAGGACGAGGGCGTGGAGAAGTTCGAGGCCTCCTGGAACGACCTGCTCAAGTCGACCGAGGCGGAGCTCAAGCGCCTCGCTCCCTCGGAGGGCTGATCCCCTTGACCGCTGTTCATGGAGCGAACCCGCTTCGTGACGCCGCGGACCGACGGCTCCCGCGCATCGCGGGGCCGTCGGGCCTGGTCATCTTCGGCGTCACGGGCGATTTGTCCCGGAAAAAGCTGATGCCCGCCGTCTATGACCTGGCGAACCGCGGCCTGCTTCCGCCCGGCTTCTCCCTCGTCGGCTTCGCCCGCAGGGAGTGGGAGAACGAGGACTTCGCGCAGGAGGTGTACCAGGCGGTCAAGGAACACGCCCGTACGCCGTTCCGTGAGGAGGTCTGGCAGCAGCTGGTGCAGGGCTGCCGCTTCGTCCAGGGCAACTTCGACGACGACGAGGCGTTCGAGACCCTCAAGGACACCATCAACGAGCTCGACAAGGCCCAGGGCACCGGCGGCAACTTCGCCTTCTACCTGTCCGTGCCGCCGAAGTTCTTCCCCAAGGTCGTCCAGCAGCTCAAGAAGCACGGACTGGCCGACCAGAAGGAGGACTCCTGGCGCCGCGCGGTCATCGAGAAGCCGTTCGGGCACAACCTCGAAAGCGCCCAGGAGCTCAACCGGATCGTCCACGAGGTCTTCCCGCCCAACGAGGTCTTCCGGATCGACCACTACCTGGGCAAGGAGACCGTCCAGAACATCCTGGCGCTGCGCTTCGCCAACACGATGTTCGAGCCGCTGTGGAACCGCAGCTACGTCGACCACGTCCAGATCACGATGGCCGAGGACATCGGCATCGGCGGCCGGGCCGGCTACTACGACGGCATCGGCGCGGCCCGTGACGTCATCCAGAACCACCTCCTCCAGCTGCTCGCCCTGACCGCCATGGAGGAGCCCGCCTCCTTCGAGGCCGACGCCCTGGTCGCGGAGAAGACCAAGGTGCTCGGCGCGGTCCGGCTGCCCAAGGACCTGGGCAAGGAGACGGTGCGCGCGCAGTACGCGGCGGGCTGGCAGGGCGGCGAGAAGGCCGTCGGCTACCTCCAGGAAGACGGCATCGACCCGAAGTCGAAGACCGACACCTACGCGGCGATAAAGCTGTCGATCGACAACCGCCGCTGGGCGGGCGTCCCGTTCTACCTGCGCACCGGCAAGCGGCTGGGCCGCCGGGTCACCGAGATCGCGGTGGTCTTCCAGCGCGCCCCGCACTCCCCCTTCGACCACACCGCCACCGAGGAACTCGGCCAGAACGCCCTGGTCATCCGCGTCCAGCCGGACGAGGGCGTGACCGTGCGGTTCGGCTCCAAGGTGCCCGGCACGTCGATGGAGGTCCGGGACGTCTCGATGGACTTCGCCTACGGCGAGTCCTTCACCGAGTCCAGCCCCGAGGCGTACGAGCGCCTGATCCTCGACGTCCTCCTGGGCGACGCCAACCTCTTCCCGCGACTGGAGGAGGTCGAGCAGTCCTGGCGCATCCTCGACCCGATCGAGGAGTACTGGGACAAGCACGGCAAGCCCGCGCAGTACCCGGCGGGCACCTGGGGCCCGACCGAGGCGGACGAAATGCTCGCACGAGACGGACGGAGCTGGCGTCGGCCATGAAGATCGATCTGACGGAAACCACGGCCAGCAAGATCAACAAAGCGCTGGTGGAGGGCCGTCGCGCCGTCGGCACCCCCGCCATCGGCATGGTGCTCACGCTCGTCATCGTCACCGACGAGGAGAACGCCTACGACGCCCTCAAGGCCGCCAACGAGGCGTCCCGGGAGCACCCCTCGCGCACCCTGGTCGTCATCAAGCGGGTCAGCCGGTCGCCCCGCGACCGCGCCAAGGCCCGCCTGGACGCGGAGGTGCGGGTCGGCACCGAGGCCGGCACCGGCGAGACGGTCGTGCTGCGGCTCTATGGCGAGGCCATCGACCACGCCCAGTCCGTGGTGCTGCCGCTGCTGCTGCCGGACGCCCCGGTGGTGGTCTGGTGGGCGGTCAACGCCCCGCTGGACCCGGCCAAGGACCCGCTGGGCGCGCTCGCCCAGCGCCGGGTGACCGACGCCTACGCCTGTGAGCGCCCGGTGCAGGAGCTCTCCGCGCGCGCAGAAACGTACACGCCGGGCGACACCGACCTGGCCTGGACCCGGATCACGCCCTGGCGCTCCATGCTGGCGGCGGCGCTCGACCAGGGCCCGTGCACGGTCACCTCCGCCGAGGTCGAGGGCGAGGAGTTCAACCCCAGCTGCGAGCTGCTCGCCATGTGGCTCGCCAGCCGGCTGAACGTCCCGGTCTCCCGCAAGGTCTCGGGCGGCCCGGGCCTCACGGCGGTGCGCATGCAGTCCAGCGGCGGCCCCATCGTGCTCGACCGCCCCGAGGCCTCGCTGGCCACGCTCTCCATGCCCGGCCAGCCGGACCGCTCGGTGGCGCTCAAGCGCCGGGAGACCGCGGAACTGCTCGCCGAGGAGCTCCGCCGGCTCGACCCGGACGACATCTACGCCGCCGCCCTGAAGTTCGGCGTGGAACGCCTCGGCGACGGCAGCGGCGACCAGCCGGCCGGCAGCGGCAACGGGGGCCCGGCGGACACCAAGGGCACCACGGCCGAGGGCGAACCGGCGGCGTCCGCCGACGGCAACCCGGCCAAGGCCGCGTCCTCGGGGAAGAAGGCGTCCGCCAAGAAGGCGGCCACCAAGTGAGTGCTCCCGAAGTCGTCGTCCACCGCGACAAGGAGCTGATGGCGAAGGCGGCGGCGGCCCGGCTGATCACGAAGATCGTGGACGCCCAGGCCGCCCGCGGCTCCGCCGCCATCGTGCTGACCGGCGGGCGCAACGGCAACGGGCTGCTCGCGGCCCTCGCCGAGGCGCCCGCCCGGGACGCCGTGGACTGGTCCCGGCTCGACCTGTGGTGGGGCGACGAGCGCTTCCTGCCCGCGGGCGACCCGGAGCGCAACGACACCCAGGCCCGCGCGGCGCTGCTCGACAGCGTCCCGCTCGACCCGGCCCGGGTGCACCCGATGCCCGCCGCGGACGGCCCGTACGGCAACGATCCCGATGCCGCCGCCGAGGCGTACGCCGCCGAACTCGCCGCCGCAGCAGGCCCGGAGGACCACGGCCCGGTCCCGTCCTTCGACGTGCTGCTGCTCGGCGTCGGCCCGGACACCCACGTCGCGTCGCTCTTCCCCGAGCTCCCCGGCGTACGGGAGACCGAGCGCACGGTGGTCGGGGTGCACGGCGCGCCCAAGCCGCCGCCCACCCGGATCTCGCTGACCCTGCCCGCGATCCGCGCGGCACGGCAGGTCTGGTTGCTGGCGGCCGGCGAGGACAAGGCCAACGCGGCGGCCATCGCGCTCTCCGGCGCGGGCGAGGTCCAGGCCCCGGCGGCCGGCGCACGCGGTCGCAGCCGCACGCTCTGGCTCCTCGACGAGCCGGCCGCGGCCCAACTGCCGCGCAGCCTCTACCCCCCGGCGTCGGCCTGAGCCGGCGGCCTTCGCGGCCGGCCGGCCGTCCTTTGTGCCCTGCGGGCCCCGTCCTCCTTGAGGGCGGGGCCCGTGGCGTGTCTGCGGATCGCACCGGCGTGTGCAGCCGCGAGGGGCCGCGACGAAGGTGTCGTCGCGGCCCCTCGGTCAGGCTTCGCCGGGGTGGTGGGGTGTCGGGGGGTCAGCGGCCGCGGAGGGCACGGTACTTGGCGACCAGGGCGGTGGTCGACGGGTCGAGGCCGGGTACGTCGGCGCCCTCGGTGAGGGCTGGTTCGACGCGCTTGGCGAGGACCTTGCCGAGTTCGACGCCCCACTGGTCGAAGGAGTCGATGTTCCAGACCGCACCCTGGACGAAGACCTTGTGCTCGTACAGCGCGATCAACTGGCCGAGTACGGACGGGCTGAGTTCCTTGGCGAGGATCGTGGTGGTGGGGCGGTTGCCCTGGAAGGTCTTGTGCGTGACCAGTTCCTCGGCCACGCCCTCGGCGCGCACCTCGTCGGGCGTCTTGCCGAAGGCCAGCGCCTGGCCCTGGGCGAAGAGATTGGCCATCAGCAGGTCGTGCTGGGCGACCAGGCCGGGCTGCAGGTCGGCGACGGGTTCGGCGAAGCCGATGAGGTCGGCCGGGATCATCTTCGTGCCCTGGTGAAGCAGCTGGTAGTAGGCGTGCTGGCCGTTCGTGCCGGGCGTGCCCCAGACGACCAGGCCGGTCTGCCAGTTGACCCGGTGGCCCTCGCGGTCCACCGACTTGCCGTTGGACTCCATGTCCAGCTGCTGGAGGTAGGCGGTGAACTTGGAGAGGTAGTGGCTGTAGGGCAGTACCGCGTGCGACTGGGCGTCCCAGAAGTTGCCGTACCAGATGCCGAGGAGGCCCAGCAGGAACGCGGCGTTCTCCTGCGGCGGGGCGCAGCGGAAGTGCTCGTCGACGAGGTGGAAGCCGGCCAGCATCTCGCGGAAGTGTTCCTTGCCGACGGCGATCATCAGCGAGAGGCCGATCGCGGAGTCGTAGGAGTAGCGGCCGCCGACCCAGTCCCAGAACTCGAACATGTTGTCCGGGTTGATCCCGAACTCGGTCACCTTCTCGGTGTTGGTGGAGAGGGCGACGAAGTGCTTGGCGACGGCTGACTCGTCGGCCCTGAGACCGGTCAGCAGCCAGTTGCGGGCCGAGGTGGCGTTGGTGATCGTCTCGATGGTGGTGAAGGTCTTCGAGGCGATGATGAAGAGCGTCTCGGCCGGGTCGAGGTCGCGGACGGCCTCGTGCAGGTCCGCGCCGTCCACGTTGGAGACGAAGCGGAACTGCATGTCCCGGTGGGTGTAGGCGCGCAGCGCCTCGTAGGCCATGGCGGGGCCGAGGTCCGAGCCGCCGATGCCGATGTTGACGACGGTCTTGATGCGCTTGCCGGTGTGGCCCTTCCAGTCGCCGGAGCGGACCCGGTCGGAGAAGGTGCCCATCTTCGTCAGGACGTGCTGGACGGCGGGCACGACGTCGGAGCCGTCGCTCTTGATGACCGCGGAGCCGGGTGCGCGCAGCGCGGTGTGGAGCACGGACCGCTGCTCGGTGACGTTGATCTTGTCGCCGCGGAGCATCGCGTCGCGCAGTTCGGCCACTCCGGTCGCCGCGGCCAGGTCGCCGAGCAGCCGCAGCGTTTCGTCGGTGACCAGGTGCTTGGAGTAGTCCAGGTACAGGTCGCCGACCTGGAGGGTGTAGCGGTCGGCGCGCGCGGGGTCGCGCTCGAACAGCTCGCGGAGGTGTACCTCCCCCAGCTGTTCGCGGTGCTTGCTCAGCGCGGTCCACTCAGGCATCTGGTCGAGCCTGCTGCGGCCTTGTGGGTTCATCTCGGACATCAGCCTTCTTCATCTCGTACCGGCCCCGCCATCTCCCAACCTAATTGATCAGGGCGCGGTATGAGGTATCTGTCCGCTGTCGGTCGGTGCGCTGTCCAGCATCTGACGAACCGGTGGACGGGCGGGGAGGAGTGCCAGGGTGGCGAGGCCCAGCAGGCCGGCGGCGAGGAGGGCGGGACTGTCGGGGCCGTACGCCGTGGCGGCTGCGCCCCCGAGCAGTCCGCCGAGGGGTGCGGTGCCGATGGACATCGTCCGGAACGCGGCGCTGATGCGGCCGAGCAGGGCGGCCGGGGCGCGCTGTTGGACGACGGTGGCCTCAAGGACGGTGGCCACCGTGCCGGCGAAGCCGAACAGGCCGAGGAGCACCGCCGCGGCGCTGATCTCGGGCACTGTCCCGAATCCCACCAGGAGCAGGGTCTGCAGCACTCCGGTGAGGAGCGCGGCGCGGAGCGGACTGCCGGTCACGGCGATGATGCGGGCCGCGCAGAGGCCGCCCAGCACCGTTCCGATGCCGTATCCGGTCGTGATGACGGCGTAGCCGGTGTTCCCGGCGCCCAGACCGTCCTTGACGACCACCACCAGGGTGGCGATGAGCGCACCCATGCCGGTGTTGGCCAGCGCCACCGACAGACAGAACGCCCGCAGGACCCGGTCGCGCCACAACTCCCGTATGCCCTCGGTGAGGTCGCGGCGCAGAGTGCGGCCGGTGACGGCCGGCGGGCGGGCCGGTGGCGGGGTGCGCAGGGAGGCGACGAGGCCGGCCGCGAGGAGGTACGTCAGGGCGTCGGCCAGGAAGGGGAGCGCGGCGCCGAGCGCGATGAGCGCCGGGGCGAGCGGTCCGCCGAGGAACCGGTGGGCGACCTCCTGGCCGGTCAGCAGACGGGCGTTGGCGCTGGTCAGTGACCCCGGGGGCACGAGCGCGGGCAGCAGGGCCGTGGCTGCGTTGTCGAACAGCGTCTGGAGGGTGGTGAGCGCGAAGGCCAGCGCGAGCAGCAGTCCGATGTCCGCCCGGCCGGAGGCCACGGCCAGCGCGAAGCCGGCCATCAGCAGTCCGCGGGCCACGTCGACCGTCCACATGGCCCGGCGCTGGTCCATGCGGTCCGCGACCGCGCCGCCGAGCAGTCCGAAGAGCAGCCAGGGCAGGAAGCCACAGACGGTGACCAAGGAGATCAGCAGCGGGGAGTCGGTGAGGGAGTACGCCAGCAGCGGCAGGGCCGTGCCGCGCAGGGCGTCGCCGAAGCGGGAGACGGCGGCCGCGGTCCACAGCCGGCCGAAGCCCCCGCGCCAGGTGAGCGGCCCGGCAGCGCCCGCCGCCCGGTCCGCCGTACGCGGCGCCTTGTCCGTATCCGTCATGTCGCCCCCCGTGCTGTCACCCGTTGTCCTGCGCGCCCGCGCGTACGCGGACACGGACCCTCCACGCGGCACGCTCCGCAGCTGGATGACTACGGAACGTCCACACAAGGAAACAGTACGGCCGACCACTGACAGCGGGCCTCGGGAACCTTCCCCATCCGCTGCCTCAGACGGCGGCGGGCCCCGCACACACGGCCGGCCCGGCCGGAGGGGGTTCCCTCCGGCCGGGCCGGCCGTGTGTCCGTTCCGTCAGATCTCGCCGCGGAGCTTGGCGAGCGCCTCCGCGAGGATCGCCTCGCCGTCGGCGTCACTGCGGCGCTCACGGACGTAGGCGAGGTGGGTCTTGTAGGGCTCGGTGCGCGGCGGGTCCGGCGGGCTGTCCCGGTCCTTGCCTGCCGGGAAACCACAGCGCGGGCAGTCCCAAGTGTCCGGAACCTGCGCATCGCCGGCGAAGCTGGGCTGCGTCTCGTGCCCGTTGGAGCACCAGAAGGAGATGCGGATGCGCGGCGCGGACTCGCCGCGCTCGGCCTCCCCCATCGGCCCCGCCCCGACCCGACTTCCTCGGATCGCGTTGCCACTTGCCACGGTCGTTACTCCCTGCGTAATGGTGCTGCAAAGCCTTCACATCAGCTGCGCTGCGGAACGCCACAGTCTACGTAAGGCCCAACGCGCGTCCAGTGAGCGGAGTTACCGTCCCGGGACGCCGCCCTCATGATAGGCCGCGCCCCCGACGGTATGTCAGCTGCCGAGCTTCATGAGGACGCCGAGGACGACAATGCAGGCGAACCACAGCAGACCGATCACGATGGTGATGCGGTCCAGGTTGCGCTCGGCGACCGAGGAGCCGCCGACCGAGGACTGCATGCCGCCGCCGAACATGTCGGACAGACCGCCGCCCTTCCCCTTGTGCATGAGCACCAGCATCATCAGCAGCAGGCTGAAGACGATGAGGGCGATCGAGAATCCGATGACCACGGCTGGACCAACTCTCTAGGACTGACGGACGGACGTAGGGATCACGATACGTGGAACATATGGTGCGGGGCCGGGGCGGCGCTGGTGCACCGGTCCCGGCCCCGACAGGGTACGACGAGGGCTCGCCCTCGTCATAGCTGCTGGTGTTGCGCGGCTGCTACTGGTCGCGGAAGCGGACGATCTTGACGAATTCGTCGGCGTCCAGTGCCGCGCCGCCGACCAGGGCGCCGTCGACGTCCGGCTGCGCCATGATCGCGGCGACGTTGCCGGACTTGACCGAGCCGCCGTACTGGATGCGGACCTTGTCGGCCAGATCCTGACTGTAGAGCTCGGCCAGGCGGCCACGGATCGCCGCGCAGACCTCCTGGGCGTCCTCGGGGGTCGCGACCTCGCCGGTGCCGATGGCCCACACCGGCTCGTAGGCGATCACGATCGTCTCGGCCTGTTCGGCCGGGATGTCCGCGAGGCCGCCGTCGACCTGGGCGAGGGTGTGCGCGACGTGGTTGCCGGCCTTGCGGACGTCCAGGCCCTCGCCGACGCAGAGGATCGGGGTGATCCCGTGCTTGAAGGCGGCCTTGACCTTGGCGTTGCAGATCTCTTCGTTCTCGCCGTGGTACTGGCGGCGCTCGCTGTGACCGACGGCCACGTACGCGCACTTGAGCTTGGCGAGCATCGCGCCGGAGATCTCACCGGTGTACGCGCCGGAGTCGTGCGCGGAGAGGTCCTGCGCGCCGTACTTGATCTTGAGCTTGTCGCCGTCGACCAGCGTCTGCACCGAGCGGAGGTCGGTGAAGGGCGGCAGGACGGCGACCTCTACGGCGTCGAAGTCCTTGTCGGTGAGGGCGAAGGCGAGCTTCTGGACGTGGGCGATGGCCTCAAGGTGGTTGAGGTTCATCTTCCAGTTGCCCGCCATCAGCGGGGTGCGGTCACTCACGGTTTTTCAGTCCTCCAGAGCGGCGAGGCCGGGGAGCGTCTTGCCTTCGAGGTATTCGAGGCTGGCGCCGCCACCGGTCGAGATGTGGCCGAATGCCTTCTCGTCGAAGCCCAGCAGGCGGACCGCGGCGGCGCTGTCGCCACCGCCGACCACGGTGAAGGCATCGCTGTCGACGAGCGCCTGGGCGATGGCACGGGTGCCATCGGCGTAGTCCGGGTGCTCGAAGACACCGAGCGGACCGTTCCAGAAGACGGTCGCGGCGTCGGCCAGCTTGGAAGCGTACAGCTCGCGGGTCTTCGGGCCGATGTCCAGGCCCTCCTTGTCGGAGGGGATCTTGTCGGCGTCGAGGGTGTCGAAGGTGGCCGGGGCCTTCGTCTTCAGGTCCGGGAACTCGGTGGAGGCGAGGACGTCGACCGGCAGGACCAGCTCGACGCCGTTCTTCTCGGCGCGCTCCATGTATTCCGTGACGGTCGGGATCTGGTCCTCCTGGAGGAGGGAGATGCCGACCTCGTAGCCCTTGGCCTTGAGGAAGGTGTACGCCATGCCGCCGCCGATCAGGAGGCGGTCGGCCTTGCCGAGAAGCTCGTCGATGACGGCGAGCTTGTCGGAGACCTTGGCGCCGCCGAGCACGACGACGTAGGGGCGCTTGACGTCCTCGGTGAGCTTCTTCAGGACGCCGACCTCGGTGGCGATGAGGTCGCCGGCGGCGTGCGGCAGACGCCGCGGCAGGTCGTAGACGGAGGCGTGCTTGCGGTGCACGGCGCCGAAGCCGTCGCCGACGTAGAGGTCGGCGAGGGCGGCGAGCTGGCCCGCGAAGGCGCCGCGCTCGGCGTCGTCCTTGCTGGTCTCGCCGGGGTTGAAGCGGAGGTTCTCCAGCACGGCCACCTGGCCGTCGGCGAGGCCCGCGGTGACGGCGGCGGCGGATTCGCCGACGGTGTCGGTCGCGAACGCCACACTCTGGCCGAGGAGTTCACCGAGCCGCTGGGCGGCGGGGCCCAGGGAGAAGGCCGGGTCCGGGGCGCCCTTGGGGCGGCCCAGGTGGGAGGCGACGATCACCTTGGCGCCGCGCTCGGCGAGCTTGGCGATCGTCGGGGCGACGGCGCGGATCCGGCCGTCGTCGGTGATGGTGGTGCCGTCCAGCGGGACATTCAGGTCGGCACGGACAAAAACCCGCTGTCCTGCTACCTGGAGGTCGTCGATCGTCTTCATGGGAAGTGCTCCGTCGCTTGATTCGGTCGCAGCACGGGGCTCGTACGACGCTTCGTCGCGCCGTACGAGCCCCGTCCTTCACACCTCGGTGCCTGGGGTATCAGGCAGAGATATCAGAGCTGGCCGCCGACGAAGGTGGTCAGGTCCACCAGGCGGTTGGAGTAGCCCCACTCGTTGTCGTACCAGCCGACGACCTTGACCTGCTTGCCCTGCGCCATCGTCAGGGAGGAGTCGAAGGTGCAGGAGGCCGGGAAGTTGACGATGTCCGAGGAGACGATCGGGTCCTCGGTGTACTCCAGGATGCCCTTGAGCTGGCCCTCGGCGGCCTTCTGGAACGCGGAGTTGATCTCGTCCTTGCTGACCTCGCGGTCGAGCTCCAGGACGAGGTCGGTGACCGAGCCGGTGGGGACCGGGACGCGCATGGCGATGCCGTCCAGCTTGCCCTTGAGCTGCGGGAGGACCAGCGCGGTGGCCTTGGCGGCACCCGTGGAGGTCGGGATGATGTTCTCCGCGGCGGCACGGGCGCGGCGCAGGTCCTTGTGCGGGAAGTCCAGGATGCGCTGGTCGTTGGTGTACGCGTGGACCGTGGTCATCAGGCCCTTGACGATGCCGAAGTTCTCGTCGAGGACCTTCGCCATCGGCGCCACACAGTTGGTGGTGCACGAGGCGTTGGAGATGACGTGGTGGTTGGCGGCGTCGTACTTGTCGTTGTTGACGCCCATCACGATCGTGATGTCCTCGTCCTTGGCAGGCGCGGAGATCAGGACCTTCTTGGCGCCGGCGGCGAGGTGCTTCGCGGCGTCCTCGCGCTTGGTGAAGATGCCGGTCGACTCGACGACGATGTCGGCGCCGAGCTCGGCCCAGGGGAGGTTGGCCGGGTCGCGCTCGGCCATCGTCTTGAAGGTCTGGTTGCCGACCGTGATGGTGTCGTCGGTGTGGCTGACGTCCTGCTTGAGGCGACCCAGGATGGTGTCGTACTTGAGCAGGTGGACCAGGGTGGCGTTGTCGGTCAGGTCGTTGACACCGACGATCTCGATGTCCGCACCCTGCTCCAGGAGCGCGCGGAAGTAGTTGCGACCAATGCGGCCGAATCCGTTGATGCCTACGCGGATCGTCACGAACCGATCTCCTCGTTGGTACGCCGGCAAGACACCGGCGAGCTGTATGGGCTGTCCCCGACCGCCTCCGACCCTACCCCCTATACGAGACGTACGTGACATTGACAAAACGCGCTCGTTGCTTCTCAGATGAGCGTTTTTCGTCGGAGGCCGCACAGGCAAACCGCCCCCGGTGCGCTCGTGGCACCGGGGGCGGATGTGACGGGGTGAGGAGGGCGGGGAGGGCCGGGTCAGCCGACCATGCCCTCGGCGAGTTCCTCGGTGAGGTTGGATTCGGTGCCGGGGATGCCGAGGTCCTGGGCACGCTTGTCGGCCATCGCCAGCAGGCGGCGGATCCGGCCGGCGACCGCGTCCTTGGTGAGCGGCGGGTCGGCGAGGGCGCCGAGCTCCTCCAGGGACGCCTGCTTGTGTTCCATGCGCAGCCGGCCGGCCGCGGCGAGGTGCTCGGGGACCTCCTCGCCGAGGATCTCCAGTGCGCGCTGCACCCGGGCGCCGGCGGCGACCGCGGCCCGCGCCGAGCGGCGGAGGTTGGCGTCGTCGAAGTTGGCGAGGCGGTTGGCGGTGGCCCGGACCTCGCGGCGCATCCGCCGCTCCTCCCAGGCGAGCACCGACTCGTGGGCGCCGAGCCGGGTCAGCAGCGCGCCGATCGCGTCACCGTCACGGACGACGACGCGGTCCACACCGCGGACCTCGCGGGCCTTGGCGCCGATGCCGAGGCGGCGGGCCGCGCCGACCAGGGCGAGCGCCGCCTCGGGGCCGGGGCAGGTGACCTCCAGGGAGGAGGAGCGGCCGGGCTCGGTGAGCGAGCCGTGGGCGAGGAAGGCGCCGCGCCAGGCGGCCTCGGCGTCGCAGGTGGCGCCGGAGACGACCTGCGGGGGCAGCCCACGGATGGGCCGGCCGCGGCCGTCGACCAGGCCGGTCTGGCGGGCCAGCTGGTCGCCGCCGGCCACCACGCGTACGACGTAGCGGCTGCCGCGCCGCAGTCCGCCGGGAGCCATCACCACCAGGTCGGAGCTGTGCCCGAAGATCTCCAGGATGTCCTTGCGGAGCCGGCGGGCGGCGATGCCCGTGTCCAGCTCGGCCTCGATCACAATGCGTCCGCTGACCAGGTGCAGACCTCCCGCGAACCGCAGGATCGACGAGACCTCCGACTTCCGGCAGCAGGTCCGGGTGACGGGGAGCCGGGAGATCTCATCCTTCACCGCAGCCGTCATCGCCATGGGCCGATCCTTCCATGCATCCGAAAAATACGGTCGTACGCGGCGGCCAGCAGCTCCGGGTCGTGCCGGTCGGGGGCTCCCCCGGCGGTCGACCGGGCGTCGTCTCCTTGCGCCGCAACCGCCGCCAGCTCGACCTCGCTGCCGACGAGCTGCTTGGCGGCAACCGTCAGACCATCGATGTCGGGCACGGCGGCCTTGTCGGCCAGCACCACGTCGAAGGCGAGTTTAGGGGCGTGTCGGGCCAAAACCTCCAAATGACGCTGCGGGGAGAAGCCATCGGTTTCGCCCGGCTGCGGTGCGAGGTTGAGGGAGAGCACCTTGCGGGCCTTGGTCTCCTCCAGGGCCAGGCGCAGCTGTGGCACCAGCAGATGGGGGATCACGGAGGAGAACCAGGATCCGGGGCCGAGAACCACCCAGTCGGCGTCACGCACCGCGGCGACCGCCTCGGGGACGGCCGGCGGGTCCTCGGGGACGACGTGGACGGACTGCACCTCGCCGCGGGTGAGGGCGACGGTGGCCTGGCCGCGGACCGTGGAGATGTCGTCGGGGTGGTCCGGGTCGTGGCCCCTGACCTGGGCCTGGAGCTCCAGGGGGACGGCCGACATGGGCAGGACCCGGCCGTGCGCGCCGAGCAGCTTGCCGACCAGGTCGAGCGCCTGGACGTGGTCGCCGAGCTGCTCCCACAGGGCGACGATGAGGAGGTTGCCGACGGCGTGGTCGTGCAGCTCGCCCTCGCTCTGGAAGCGGTGCTGGATCACCCGGGACCAGGTCTGACCCCAGTCGTCGTCGCCGCACAGCGCGGCCAGCGCCTTGCGCAGGTCACCCGGCGGCAGCACGCCGAGCTCGTCGCGGAGCCGGCCGCTGGAGCCGCCGTCGTCGGCGACCGTGACGACGGCCGTGAGGTCACCGGTGATGCGGCGCAGCGCGGCGAGGGAGGCGGACAGGCCCATGCCGCCGCCGAGCGCCACCACCTTGGGGGTGGCGCCCTTCGTCGCACGGCCGCTGGGGACGAATCGGCGGACCCGGCGCAGCCGTGGTGTGCGGCCGGTCACTCGCGCCCCATGTCGCGGTGGACGACGACGGTTTCCACTCCCTCGGAGACCAGCCTCCGGGCGAGCTTCTCGGACATCGCGACGCTGCGGTGCTTGCCGCCGGTGCAGCCCACGGCGATGGTCACATAGCGCTTGCCCTCGCGGCGGTAGCCCTCGGCGACGATCCGCAGCAGCTCGGCGTAGCCGTCCAGGAACTCCTTGGAGCCGGGCTGGCTGAAGACGTAGTGGGAGACCTCGTCGTTGAGGCCGGTGAAGGGGCGCAGCTCGGGGACCCAGTGCGGGTTGGGGATGAAGCGGCAGTCGATGACCATGTCGGCGTCGACGGGCAGGCCGTACTTGAAGCCGAAGGACATGACCGTGGCGCGGAGCTCGGGGACCTCTTCGCCGGCGAACTGGGCGTCCATCTTGGCGCGGAGCTCGTGGACGTTGAGGCTGGAGGTGTCGATGACCAGGTCGGCGTCGCCGCGCAGCTCGCGCAGCAGGTCGCGTTCGGCGGCGATCCCGTCGACGATGCGGCCGTCGCCCTGGAGGGGGTGCGGGCGGCGCACGGACTCGAAGCGGCGCACCAGGGCCTCGTCGGAGGATTCCAGGAAGACGATGCGGCGCTTGACGTTCTGCGCGTCGAGGGTGGCCAGGGACTCCTTGAGGTTGGCGAAGAAGCGGCGGCCGCGGACGTCGACGACGACGGCGATGCGGGCGACGTTGCCCTGGGAGCGGGCGCCGAGCTCGACCATCGGGGGGATCAGCTCGGGCGGGATGTTGTCGACGACGAACCAGCCGAGGTCCTCCAGGCACTTGGCGGCGGTGCTGCGGCCGGCCCCGGACATCCCGGAGATGATCACCAGCTCGGGGATCGCGGCGCTCTCGCCCTGGTCGGACTCGCGCATCGTGCCCGTACTCACCTGTGCACCGTCTCTCTCGGTTTCCTGCGTCTCGTGCTCTGTGCTCATGGTTCCTGCCCCCGTTCTGCCGACAACGCGGCCGGTGGGGCCCCGTCATCCTCAATGATCTCTCCTGTGGCGGTGTTCACCGCGGGAGCGGTCGGTGCCGCTCCGGCCAGCGCCGCGGCGACCGTCTCGGCGGTCTTGCGGCCGACCCCCGGGACCGCGCAGATCTCGTCGATCGTCGCGGCCCGCAGCTTCTTCAACGAGCCGAAGTGCTTGAGCAGTGCGTGGCGGCGGGTGTCGCCGAGGCCGGGCACGGCGTCGAGCGGTGAGGCCTTCAGCCGCTTGGTCCGCTTGCTGCGCTGGTAGGTGATCGCGAAGCGGTGTGCCTCGTCGCGGACGCGCTGGAGGAGGTAGAGGCCCTCGCTGCTGCGCGGCAGGACGACCGGGTCGTCCTCGCCGGGCAGCCAGACCTCCTCCAGGCGCTTGGCCAGGCCGCAGACGGCGACGTCGTCGATGCCGAGCTCGTCCATGGCCCGGCGGGCGGCCGCGACCTGCGGGGCGCCGCCGTCGACGACGACGAGCTGGGGAGGGTAGGCGAACCGCTTGGGGCGGCCGTCGTCGTCGAGCGGACCGTCGGTGGCGGGGGCGGTGTCCTCGGCGATGTCCCTGGCGGTGACCTCCGGAGCTTCGGTGGCCTCGGGTGCTTCGAGGGCTTCGGGGGTTTCGCCGTCCGGCTGCCCGGGCTCCTCGGTCCACTCCCCCGACTTCTGCTTCTCCTGGAGATAGCGCCGGAAGCGGCGGCCGATGACCTCGTGCATGGACCGGACGTCGTCCTGCCCCGCGAATCCTTTGATCTGGAAGCGGCGGTATTCGCTCTTCCGGGCCAGGCCGTCCTCGAAGACCACCATGGAGGCGACCACGTCCTCGCCCTGGAGGTGGGAGATGTCGAAGCACTCGATGCGCAACGGGACCGAGTCCAGGCCGAGGGCCTCGGCGATCTCCTCCAGGGCGCGGGAGCGGGTGGTCAGGTCGGAGGCGCGCTTGGTCTTGTGCAGGGCGAGGGCCTGCTGGGCGTTGCGGCCGACCGTGGCCATCAGGTCCTTCTTGTCGCCGCGCTGCGGGATGCGCAGGGAGACCTGGGAGCCGCGGCGCTGGGTGAGCCACTGGGCGACCGGTTCGACGGGGTCGGGCAGGGCGGGGACCAGTACCTCCTTGGGCACGGCGTCGCCCTGTTCGTCGCCGTAGAGCTGCTGGAGGGCGTGTTCGACGAGGTCGCCGGTGGTGACCGCCTCGACCTTGTCGGTGACCCAGCCGCGCTGGCCGCGGACCCGGCCGCCGCGGACGTGGAAGATCTGGACGGCGGCTTCGAGTTCGTCCTCGGCGACGGCGATCAGGTCGGCGTCGGTGGCGTCGGCGAGGACGACGGCGCTCTTCTCCATGGCCCGCTTGAGGGCGCCTATGTCGTCGCGGAGCCGGGCGGCGCGTTCGTACTCCATCTCCTCGGCGGCGTCCTGCATCTGCCGTTCCAGCCGGCGGATGTAGGCGCCGGTGCGGCCGGCCATGAAGTCGCAGAACTCCTCGGCGAGTTCGCGGTGGTCGGCTTCGGAGATCCGGCCGACGCAGGGGGCGGAGCACTTGCCGATGTAGCCGAGCAGGCAGGGGCGGCCGATCTGGGCGGAGCGCTTGAAGACGCCTGCGGAGCAGGTGCGGACGGGGAAGACCCGCAGCATCAGGTCGACGGTCTCGCGGATGGCCCAGGCGTGGGCGTACGGACCGAAGTAGCGCACGCCCTTCTTCTTGGCGCCGCGCATGACCTGGGCGCGGGGGAAGTCCTCGTTGAGGGTGACCGCGAGGTACGGATAGCTCTTGTCGTCGCGGTATTTGACGTTGAAGCGGGGGTCGAACTCCTTGATCCAGCTGTATTCGAGCTGGAGCGCCTCGACCTCGGTGGAGACGACGGTCCATTCCACCGAGGCGGCGGTGGTGACCATCGTGCGGGTGCGCGGGTGGAGCCCGGCCAGGTCCTGGAAGTAGTTGGCCAGGCGCTGGCGTAGGCTCTTGGCCTTGCCGACGTAGATGACCCGGCCGTGCTCGTCGCGGAATTTGTAGACCCCCGGCGAGTCGGGGATCTGTCCCGGCTTGGGTCGGTAGCTGCTGGGGTCTGCCATGAACCCCACCCTACTGACCGCCACCGACAATCACGGTGTCCGGACCGCGGCCGGGGTGCCTGCCCGCCATGGGGGCGGCGGGCAGGCGGTCGGGCGCCCTGGTCAGCGGTGGCGGCGCCGGCGCAGGGCGGTCGCGGTGGACAGGCCCAGGGCGAGCAGCGCGGCGGCGCCGGCCGCGGTGGTGGCGGCGGTCACCGGGAGGTCGCCGTCCGGCACGGCGGACGCCTGTGCGGGCTGCCCGGCGGCCGGTTCCGTGGCGGGCGCGGCCCGCTCCGCGGCCTTCGGGCCGTAGCCGCCGGCCTCGCCCCGCTTGTCGTACGCGGAGCCGGGGAGCTTGTCGCCGTAGGCCTTCGCCACCCGCTTGCGGTAGGCGGCGACGGTGGTGCCGTGGGCGCCGACGGCCTTCCGGGCGTCCGCGTCCAGCGGCTCGATGCGGTCGCCGCGCTGGAGGTACCAGGCGTCGATCTGCGGCTCGTGGAAGACGGTGCCGGCCGCGTCCCGGGCGGCGCCGGCGGCGGTGTAGCGGGCCTCGTCGTCGCCGCTGGCGATGTTGACGACCTTCCAGCTGGCGCCGTGCCGCACGGTCCACACCGAGGCGGTCCGGCCGTCGGCGGCGACGGCCTTGCTGGCGAGGAACTCCAGGCGGGCGACGGGGGCGTGGGCGGTGCCGCGGACGAAGTCCGGGGAGAGGGCGTAGACCGGCACGGCGGCGCCCTCGATGTGCGGCCGTACGGTG
Organism: Streptomyces sp. NPDC048196; assembly: GCF_040652715.1. NCBI lineage: Bacteria > Bacillati > Actinomycetota > Actinomycetes > Kitasatosporales > Streptomycetaceae > Streptomyces > Streptomyces sp. NPDC048196. Next base: position 57,066 of record NZ_JBEZMM010000020.1, read on the forward strand.
CCGGGCGCCACGGCCCGGGCACCGTCGCGCTTCTGCTCGGCGGCGAAGAAGCGGGCCAGGGTCTCCAGGGTCGTGGGGGCGGTGGCCGCGTCGTGGGCCGCGGTGAGGCTCGCCCGGGCCGGTGCCTGCGGCGCGGGGACGGGGGCGGCGACCGCGGTGTACGGCGCGAGGCCGATCAGGGCGGTGGCCAGCGCTCCGGTGGCGACGGCGCGGACGACGGTGGGGGCGGCGGTGCGCTGCGTCATGCCTCAGGCTCCTATCCGGTAGAGGGAGTGCGTCCAGGAGAAGGAGCTGCCGTTGACGTAGTAGTCGAAATCCCCCCAGTTGTAGCGGTAGTTGGAGGGCCAGGGGTCGCCCCAGTAGATCCAGTTGTTGTCGGTGTCGTAGCCGTAGACGACGTGCATGTGGCCGCCGCCGGAGGACCACTGGATGCGGGTCTCGATGGGCCGGTTGGCGTTGATCTCGTTCTGGACGGTGCTGTAGCGGAGCCAACCGGTCACATACGAACCGGAGTTGATGCCCATCCAGTCGAAGGCGTTCTGCACGTTGCCCAGGGTGGCCTGGTTGTTGGGGCAGGTGGTGCCCTGCTGACGGTCGAACGCGGCGTTGCAGAACTGGTTCTGGCTGTAGTTCCTGCCGTACCAGGTGGCGATGGTGTTGCCCGAGCCGGCCCAGCACCAGTTGGTCTTCTCCTGGGCCTGCATGGAGATGTTGAGGCGGTTGGCGGTCAGGGGGCGCGCGGGGGCGGCCGCGGTGGCGGCCGTGGCGGCGGGGTGCGACGGACGGGCGGACGGGGTGGCCGCCGCGGTGGTCGCGGTGGAGGAGGCGGTCAGTACGGCGGCGGTGAGCGCCGCGGCCGACAGCCATCTCCGGCGGGACAGAGGTGCACGTGGCATGGCGTTCCTCCCGATGGGGGGTGAGGGGGAGAGGAGCGCATCCGGATGCTTGCGATGGAGCATCGGGTGTTGTCGCAGGCAGGTCAACACGCTTCAATGCGGAATGACATGGGGGTGTGGACGGACGGGCCCGGATGTGAACGACCGGTGCCCGGCGTACTGCAGTGAACAGGCACGGAGAGCACGCGGCGCGCAATCCGGATGTGAACGTTCACCCGCGCGCCGGAGGAAGAGGACATGGCAGAGAACACTCCCCAGTCGGCCGAGCTGGCCCAGCTCCTGCGGACCGGTCCGTTCCATCTCGCCCTGCGCTCCGCGCTCACCGCCCGGGGGCTGGCCCTCACCCGGGTCCAGCACAAGCTCGCCCAGCGCGGGATCACCATCGGGGTGACCAGCCTGAGCTACTGGCAGCAGGGCGCCCGGCGGCCGCAGCGGCCCGAATCGCTGCGGGCGGTCCGCGCCCTGGAGGAGGTCCTTGAGCTGCCCGCGCAGTCCCTGCACCGGCTGCTGGTGCCGCAGGGCGGTGCCCACCGGGAGGCCGAGCGTCCGGTGGCCCGCACGTACCGCTCGCTGGTGGCGCCCGCCGACGCGCTGCAGCGGCTGTTCGCCGAGCTGGAGACGCCCGCGGACGGCGGGCTGCACACCGTCGGGCACCACGAACGGGTCCGCATCGGGCCGCAGCGCCAGCTGGTCGAGCGGGAGTCCCACCAGGTGGTCCGGGCCCACCGGGACGGTGTGGACCGCTATGTCGCCATCCACCGCGGCGAGGCGGGCTGCGAACCCACGCGGGTGCGGGTGCACGCCGGGGAGAACTGCCGGCTGGGCCGGGTGCGCGGGCACGCCGAGGCCGGTGTGGTGGTCGCCGAGCTGCTCTTCGACACCCGGCTGCGGGCCGGCGACACCCATGTCTTCGACTACGTCTTCGAGGACGGCAGCGGCGGTCCCAGCAGCGAGTACCTGCGCGGTTTCAGTTTCGCCGGCTGCCAGTACGTGCTGCAGGTGCGGTTCGACGAGGCGGCGCTGCCGGTGCGCTGCCGCCGCTTCGCCCAGGCCTCCGCGGGCGCCCCGCGCAGCGCCCAGCAGGAACTGACGCTCAGCGGCCGGTACCACGCCGTCCACCTCGTCGAGCAGGGGGTGCGGCCCGGAATACTGGGGATCGGGTGGGATTGGGGATAAGGGCAGCATCGGGTGGGATTGGAGATAAGGGCAGCATCAGATGGGATGGGGGATAAAGGCAGCATCGGGTGGGGTGAGGGATAAGGGCAGCATCCCGGGTGGGATTGGGGTGCAGGCGGCATCGGGTGGGGCCGGGGGTGGGCGGCCTCAGCTTGCCGTGCTCGGGCCCGCGATCAGCTTGCCGTGCTCGGCCCTGACCGGGACCTCGGGCAGCGGCTCGGACGCCGGGCCCTGGACGACCTTGCCGGTGGTGACGTCGAAGCGGCTGCCGTGGCAGGGGCAGCTGCCCTCCTTCTTCTCGACGTCGGACAGGATGCAGCCGGCGTGGGTGCACTTGGCGCTGAAGCACTTGTACGTGCCCTTGGCGGGCTGGGAGACGACGAGCCGGTCCTCGCGGTAGAGCTTGGCGCCGCCGACCGGGACGTCGGCGGCGGGCCCCAGCTCCACGGGCTTGTCGGGGATCGCCGAGTCGTCCGAGCCGTTGGGCGTGCAGGCCGCCAGCCCGAAGCCGGCGGCCCCGGCGAGCGCGGCACCCCGAAGTACGGTCCGGCGGGCGGGGGGCTGGCTCATGACGGCTCCAGGGATCACACGGTTCACACGGTTCAGAGGCGGACGGATCCCGACGATACCGGCACGGCTTCCTCCGCTTCCGGCCGGGCCGGACGGCCCCGCGGCAGCTCCTGCCCGGCCTCCTCCCACTCCTCTCCCACTCCTCTCCCCCTCCTCTGCCACTCCTCTGGCCCTCCTCTCCCACTCCTCCAGGCTGCGGCTCTTGGTCTCCGGCTGGTCTGCGGCTGGTCTGTGGCCGCTCTCCCGCCGCTCTCCCGCCGTGCTCCGGCCGCAGCCGCTGCGCGAAGGGCCACCGGTACGTAAGCGCTTACGTAAGCGTTTACGTTTCGGGGCGATGCTCGTAAGGTGAGGGACTCGCGGGACGAGGCCGCCGTACGGGCGCGGCCGTGGGCGCCGCCCTGGCGCCGTACCCGCGGGGAGGACGAGCCGGATGACGACGATGGTGGATGTGGCGCGGCGGGCGGGGGTCTCCGTCGCCACGGTTTCGCATGTGCTGAACGGGACCCGGCCGGTGCGCCCGGACACCCGGGCGGCGGTGCTCGGCGCCATCGAGGAGCTCGGCTACACCCACAACACCCTGGCCCGCTCGCTGGTGACCGCCCGCACCCGGTCGATCGGCCTGGCGGTCTCAGCGATCAGCAATCCGTACTTCACCGAGATCCTCCAGGGCGTCGAGGCCGGTGCGCTGCGGGCCGGCTACAGCCTGCTGATCGCCGATCCGCACGACGATCCGCAGCACGAGCGCAAGGTCGTCCAGCTGCTGCACGAACGCCGGGTGGACGGCATGATCGTCGCGCCGTCCGCGGAGCCCGCCGAGATGGCCGCCTATCTGGCCCGGCGCGAGGTGCCCACCGTCTTCCTGGACCGGCTGGTCGGCGAGGAACACGACCAGGTGTGCGCGGAGAGCACCGGCCCGGTGCGGCAGCTCGTCGAGCACCTCGCCGACGCGGGACACACCCGGATCGGCCTGGTGGCCGGGCTGCCGGGGCTGAGCACGACCACCGAGCGCGTCCAGGGCTACCGCGAGGGCCTGCGCTCGCGCGGTCTTCCCTTCTCGCCCGAACTCCTGGCCGGCGGCAACTCCGAGGCGGAGGGCGCCGAGGACGCCACCCGGCAGCTGCTCGCCGCGCCCGAACCGCCCACCGCGCTGATCACCGCCAACAACGCGATGACCATCGGCGCCCTCCGTGCGCTGCGCGGCCTGGGCCTCGACGTGCCCCGCGACATCGCGCTGGCCTGCTTCGACGACTTCTCCTGGGCCGACCTCTTCAGCCCCCGGCTGACCGCGATCGCCCAGCCCAGCAAGGAGATCGGGGCCACCGCGGTCCGGCTGCTGCTGGAGCGGCTGGCGGAGCCCGGCCGGCCGCCGCGCACCGTCCGTCTGCCCTGCACCTTCGTGCACCGTACGTCGTGCGGCTGCCCGGAAACCGGCCCGGCGACCGCACCCGGTCCGACCGCTACCCCTGCCGACCGGACCGCTCCCCCGGCCGAACAGGCTGCTCACCAGGCCGCACAGGCCGCTCGCCCGGCCGTTCCGGCCGCTGCCCAGGCCGTCCAGGAAAGGAACCCCAGCCCGTGATCGTCGTCGCCGGCGAGGCGCTCATCGACCTCGTCCCCAGCTCTCAAGGCCCTTGTCTGGACGGCCAGTTGCCCGGGTTGCTGCCGCGGCGCGGCGGTGGCCCGTACAACACCGCGGTCGCCCTGGGGCGGCTGGGCTCGCCCACCGCGTTCTGCTCCCGGGTCTCGACCGACAGCTTCGGCGAGGCGCTGCTGAACGGGCTGCGCAGCGGCGGGGTGGACACCTCGCTGGTGCAGCGCGGCGCCGAGCCCACCACCCTCGCGGTGGCGGACATCAGCCCGGACGGCTCGGCGGGCTACGGCTTCTACGCCGACGGCACCGCCGACCGGCTCTTCACCCTGCCCCCGGAGCTGCCCGCCGCGGTCCGCGCGCTCTCGCTGGGCACCTGCTCACTGGTGCTGGAACCGGGGGCGAGCGCCTACGAGTCCCTGCTGCGGCGCGAGGCCGCGCGCGGCGTCTTCACCGCCCTCGACCCCAACGTCCGTCCGGGCCTGATCCCCGACCCGGACGCCTATCGCGCCCGCTTCCGCTCCTGGCTGCCGCATGTCGCCCTGCTGAAGCTGTCGGAGGAGGACGCACTGTGGCTGGCGGGGCGGGACGCCACTGCGGACGGCGGGCCGGGCGCCGGTACGGGCCGGGACGCGGCGGATGCCGGTACGGACAGCGGCCGGCCGGCGGTCCTCGCGGCGGCCCGGGAGTGGCTGGCCGCGGGGCCCGCGGCGATCGTGCTCACCCACGGCGGCGCGGGGCTGACGGTGCTGACCCGGGACGGCCGCGAACTGACCGTCCCCGGTGAGCGCGTCACCGTCGTCGACACCATCGGTGCGGGCGACACCGTCAACGCGGCGCTGCTGCACCGGCTCGACGCCCATGACGCGCTCTCGTACGCCGCGCTCGCCGCCCTCGGGGACAAGGACTGGGAGGACATCCTCCGCTTCGCCGCCCGCGCGGCCGCCATCACCTGCTCCCGAGCGGGCGCGGAACCGCCGTACGCGACGGAACTGGCGGCCTAGCCAGCGGTCCAGCGGTCGGTTCAGCGGCCGCGGTCCGCACCGGCCCGGCCGGGACCTTGCATGGTCCCGGCCGGCCGGTGGGGCGTCAGGACGCGGACCGGCGGGTGCGTGTCGCGGTCTTCTTGGCGACGGTCTTCTTGGCGGCAGTCCTCTTCGCCGCCGTGGCCGCGGTCTTCTTCGCCGCGGTCTTCTTGGCGGCCGGCTTCTTGGCGGCCGGGGTCTTCGCCGCGCCGGGGCCGGCCGAGCGGCCGCCGTTGCCGCCCGCGACCGTCACGGCGTCGCTGACCCGGTCGCCGAGGATCTCCCGCAGGAACTTGCCGGTGTGGCTGGCCGGGACCGAGGCGATCTCCTCGGGCGTGCCCTCGGCAACGACCAGGCCGCCGCCGTTGCCGCCCTCGGGGCCCATGTCGACGACCCAGTCCGCCGTCTTGATCACATCGAGGTTGTGCTCGATGACGATCACCGTGTTGCCCTTGTCGACCAGCCCGGACAGCACGTTGATCAGCTTGCTGATGTCGTCGAAGTGCAGACCGGTGGTCGGCTCGTCGAGGACGTAGACCGTGCTGCCCGTCGAGCGCTTCTGCAGCTCGCTGGCCAGCTTGACGCGCTGCGCCTCACCGCCCGAGAGCGTCGGCGCGGACTGTCCGAGGCGGACGTATCCGAGGCCGACCTCGTGGAGGGTCTTGAGGTGCCGGGCGATGGTGGGGACCGCCTCGAAGAAGCTCAGCGCCTCCTCGATGGGCATGTCCAGCACCTCGGCGATGGACTTGCCCTTGTAGTGGACCTCCAGCGTCTCGCGGTTGTAGCGCGCGCCGTGGCAGACCTCGCACGGCACGTACACGTCCGGGAGGAAGTTCATCTCGATCTTGATAGTGCCGTCGCCGGAGCAGTTCTCGCAGCGGCCGCCCTTGACGTTGAACGAGAAGCGTCCCGGCAGATAGCCCCGGACCTTGGCCTCCATCGTCTCCGCGAAGAGCTTGCGGACGTGGTCGAAGACACCGGTGTAGGTGGCCGGGTTGGAGCGCGGGGTCCGGCCGATCGGGGACTGGTCGACATGGACGACCTTGTCCACCAGGTCGTCCCCGGCGACCCGGGTGTGCCGGCCCGGTACCGACTTGGCGCCGTTCAGCTCGCGCGCGAGGTGGGTGTAGAGGATGTCGTTGACCAGCGTCGACTTGCCGGAGCCGGAGACGCCGGTGACGGCCGTGAACACGCCGAGCGGGAAGGAGACGTCGATGTCGCGGAGGTTGTTCTCCTTCGCGCCGTGCACCGTCAGCCGGCGGGCGGGGTCGGCCGGCCGGCGGATGTCCGGGGTCGCGATGGCCTTCTTGCCGGACAGGTACTGACCGGTGATCGACTCCTTGTTGGTCAGCAGCTGCTTCATGGGGCCGCTGTGCACCACGCGGCCGCCGTGCTCGCCCGCGCCGGGGCCGATGTCCACGACCCAGTCAGCGACCTTGATGGTGTCCTCGTCGTGCTCCACCACGATCAGGGTGTTGCCCATGTCGCGCAGCCGCACCAGGGTTTCGATCAGCCGGTGGTTGTCGCGCTGGTGCAGGCCGATGGACGGCTCGTCGAGGACGTAGAGCACGCCGACCAGGCCGGAGCCGATCTGGGTGGCGAGCCGGATGCGCTGGGCCTCACCGCCGGAGAGGGTGCCGGCCGCGCGGTTCAGCGAGAGGTAGTCCAGGCCGACGTCGACCAGGAACTTCAGCCGTTCGTTGACCTCCTTGAGCACCCGCTCGGCGATCTTCTTCTCACGGGCGTTGAGCGTCATCCCCCGCAGGAAGTCGGCGCAGTCGCTGATCGACATGGCCGCGACCTCGGCGATCGACTTCTCCTGGACCGTGACGGCGAGCACGATCGGCTTCAGCCGGGTGCCCTCACAGGTCGGGCAGGGCACCTCGCGCATATAGCCCTCGAAGCGCTCGCGGCTGCTGTCGCTCTCGGCCTCGGAGTGCCGGCGCTTGACGAACGGCACCGCGCCCTCGAAGGGGGTGGTGTAGGCCCGCTGGCGGCCGTAGCGGTTGCGGTAGCGGACCTCGATCTGGGTCTTGTGGCCGTACAGCAGCGCCTTCTTGGCGCGGGCCGGCAGTCCGGCCCAGGGGATGTCCGTACGGAATCCGAGGGCGTCGGCGAGCGCGCCGACCAGGCGGCCGAAGTACTCCTTGGTGTGTCCGCCGGACCAGGGGTGGATGGCGCCCTCGTCGAGGGAGCGGTCCTCGTCGGGGACGATCAGCTCGGGGTCGACCTCCATCCGCGTCCCGATGCCGGTGCACTCGGGGCAGGCGCCGAAGGGCGAGTTGAAGGAGAAAGAGCGGGGTTCGAGCTCCTCGAAGGAGAGGTCGTCGTAGGCGCAGTACAGATGCTCGGAGTACATCCGCTCGCGCTGGGGGTCGTCCGGGTCGAGGTCGACGAAGTCGAGGATGACCATGCCGCCGGAGAGGCCGAGGGCGGTCTCGACGGAGTCGGTCAGCCGGCGCTTGGCGCTCTCCTTGACCGTGAGGCGGTCGACGACCACCTCGATGGTGTGCTTCTCCTGCTTCTTCAGCGTGGGCGGCTCGGCGAGCTGGATGGTCTCGCCGTCGACCCGGGCGCGGCTGTAGCCCTTGGTCTGGAGGTCGGAGAAGAGGTCGACGAACTCTCCCTTGCGCTGGCGCACCAGCGGGGAGAGCACCTGGAAGCGGCTGCCCTCGGGCAGCTCCAGCACCTTGTCGACGATGGCCTGCGGCGACTGCCGGGCGATCGGCCGGCCGCACTCGGGGCAGTGCGGTTTGCCGATGCGGGCGAAGAGGAGCCGGAGGTAGTCGTAGACCTCGGTGATCGTGCCGACCGTCGAGCGCGGGTTCCGCGACGTCGACTTCTGGTCGATCGACACCGCGGGGGACAGGCCCTCGATGAAGTCCACGTCGGGCTTGTCCATCTGCCCGAGGAACTGCCGGGCGTACGAGGACAGCGACTCGACATAACGCCGCTGCCCCTCGGCGAAGATCGTGTCGAAGGCGAGCGAGGACTTGCCCGAACCGGAGAGGCCCGTGAAGACGATGAGGGAGTCGCGGGGGAGGTCGAGCGAGACGTTGCGGAGGTTGTGCTCGCGAGCGCCACGGACGATGAGACGGTCGGCCACGCCGGTCGGCACCTTTCTTGGAGAGGGGCGGGAGCCGCGGGCTTCTGCGTCCGCCGCTCGGTGATGAGCAGAGGCGGCGGAACGGAGCGGGGCCCCCGCCCCAGGGTATGGGGCCCGCAGCGGCACTGTCTTTGGGATGCCACACACGAGCCTATAGCACGCGCATTCGATTTACGGGGGCCGGAAGCCCTCTTCACCCGAACGTGTGGCGGCCGCACATCCTTCCCGACCCGCCGCACGCCCGTACGCTGCGGAAACGCCCGCGGCACGGCCCGGTCGGCCCGTCAAGCCGGCAGCGCCCGTTCCAGCGCCTCGAAGGTGCGCCGCAGCACCTCCGCCTGCCCGGCGGCCACCTCGTCGACCGGCTCCCCCGTGAGCTGACGGCCCACGGCCTCGGCGTACGCGGTCCTGATCCCGGCGACGATCAGTGCCGCGGCCAGCCGGGCGGAGTGGTCCGGCCGCCCGGCGTCGCCGCCCGCGGCCTCGGCGAGCAGTCCGGCGAGGGTGCCCTCCAGCTCCTCGACCGCCTCGCGGGCCCGGGCCCGCAGCGCCGGGGAGTCCAGCACCGTACGCCAGAAGTACTCGAACCCCTCCCCCACCCCGCACAGCGGATGCCGCTCGGCGAGCAGGTCGAGGACGAGCCGGCGCAGCGCGGCCAGCGGTGTCTCGTCCGGGCCGCGCTCCCGTACGGCGCGGCCGATCAGCTCCTGCCCCTCGGGGATGCGGTCGAGGAAGAGGTCCTCCTTGCGCGGGAAGTAGTTGAAGACGGTCATCGTGGAGACCTCGGCGGCGCGGGCCACCTCGGCGACGGTGACGTTGTCGAAGCCGCGCTCAATGAAGAGCAGGGTGGCCTCGCCGGAGATCCGTTGGCGGGTGCGGAGCTTCTTGCGCTCGCGCAGGGTCAGCCGCCCGTCCTCCGCCTCGAAGCCGGTCTCCGGCTGCCGGCCGCGGACCGCTTCGGGCCGGCGACCCGCACCGGCCGCGCCGCCACCCGTCGCGCTCCCGCCCTTCGTGTCCCGACCGGCCCGTGCGTCCGCACGCTGCTGCACATCCACCATGCCGGAAATCCTAGGCGCACCCTCCGACAATTTTGAGTCGCAAAAACTTTTTAGTGGCTACACTTCGCCGCATGACCTATGACGCAGACGTAGTCGTGGCAGGGGGCGGCCCGGTGGGGCTGATGCTCGCCTGCGAACTGGCACTGGCCGATGTCCCGGTCGTCGTCCTGGAGCGGCTGACCGAGGTGGACACGACGATCAAGGCTGGGGCGATCAACACCCCCAGCGCCGAGGCCTTCTACCGGCGCGGGCTGCTCCCGGAGCTGGCCGAGGTGCAGCGCATCGCCCTCGGGAGGTTCAGCGCGTTCCTGAGCCAGCGGCAGGCCGCCGGCGCCTCCATGGTGGGGCAACCGCCGAAGTTCGCCGGGCACTTCGCGGGCATCATGCTGCGCGGCGACCTGCTGGACGAGTCCGATCCGGACTTCGACGCCGCCGGGCCCGCCGCCGACGTCGGGCTGGTCCCCCAGGAGTCCCTGGAACGGCTGCTCGCCGCGCGCGCCGCCGAGTTGGGCGTCGAGGTGCGCCGCGGGGTGACGCTGACCGGCTTCGACGCCGGGGACGACGGGGTGCGGGTGCACACCTCGCAGGGCACGCTGCGCACCGGCTGGCTCGTGGGGTGCGACGGTGGCCGCAGCACGGTCCGCCGGCTCGCCGGATTCCCGTTCCCCGGTACCGCCCCGGGGATCACCGGCCGCCAGGCCCTGGTGGAGATGACCGGTACCGAGGCGCTGGGGGCCGGCTGGAACTGGACGGAGCACGGGACGTACGCGCACGGTCCGATGCCCGGCCGGTTCCTCACCGTCGAATTCGACGGGCCGCCCGCGGACCGGGAAGCTCCGGTCACCGCACAGGAGTTGGAGGCGTCCCTGCGCCGCGTCTCCGGGGTGGACGACGTGCGGGTCCACAAGGTGATCTCGGCGACCCGGTTCACGGACAACGCCCGCCAGGTACCCGACTACCGGGCGGGACGGGTGCTGCTCGCCGGTGACGCGGCGCACGTCCACTCGCCGTTCGGCGGGCAGGGGCTGAACCTGGGCATCGGCGACGCGATGAACCTCGGCTGGAAGCTGGCCGCGACGGTGCGCGGTTGGGCACCCGAAGGGCTGCTCGACACCTACACGGCCGAGCGGCACCCGATAGGCGCCTGGGTGCTGGACTGGACCCGTGCCCAGGTGGCGCTGATGCGGCCCGAGTCGCATGCGGGGGCACTGCGCCGGATCGTCGCCGAACTGGCGGGCACGGCCACCGCCACCACCTTCTTCGCCAAGAAGATCTCCGGTGTCTGGCAGCGCTACGACCTGCCCGGCGACCATCCGCTGACCGGCCGCAGCGCACCCGACCTGGAACTCTCCGACGGCAGCCGGCTCGGGGACCATCTACGGGACGGGCAGGGGCTGTTGCTCGACCTCGCCGACGACGCGGAACTGCGCAAGTGCGCCGCCGGATATGGCGGCCGGGTGCGGCTGCTGACCACCGGCTGCCCGCAGCGGCCCGGGCTGGCGGGCCTGCTGGTGCGGCCGGACGGCTGCACCGCCTGGGCCGCGGACGTCCCGGGGGCCGACGCCGACGCGGGCGGGACGACGGGTGCGCCGGACGGGCCGGCGGCCGCGCTCCGGCAGTGGTTCGGCTCGCCCGCCGACCTGACGGGCTGACGTTGCCGGCCCCTGGGAGGGGCGGTGTCCGGTGGCCCGTACGGCCGCCGCGCGCCGCCCGCCCCGCCCCGCGTACGCCCCGATCGGTGCCCGCCGACTCCCGAACTCGCCCGGGCGGCGCTAGCTTCGGAACATGACCGTCACCCCGCCCCACTTCGCGCACGATGTGGCCGCCGTTCGTGAGGCCACCGACCGGCTCCTGATCTCGCTGGGCAAGCTCGACGACGCGGCGATCGGGGAGCCCTCGCTGCTCCCCGGATGGACCCGCGGCCACGTCCTCGCCCATCTGGCACGCAACGCGGACGCCCTGGTCAACCTCCTCACCTGGGCACGGACGGACGTCCGTACGCCGATGTACGCCGGCGCCGAGGCCCGGGACGCCGACATCGAGCGGGACGCCGACCGTTCCCTGGAGGCACATCTGACGGACCTCAAGGAGAGCGCCGCGCGGTTCGACGCGGCGGTGGACGCGCTGCCGGAGGCGCGCCGCGCCTTCGAGGTGGAGATGCGCAACGGGGTCGTGGAGCGCGCCGACCGGCTGCCGTTGCGCCGGCTGGCCGAGGTGGAGCTGCACCACCTGGACCTCGGCGTGGGCCACACCCTGGACCAGCTGTCGCCCGCGTTCATCGACGGCGAGCTGGCGTTCCTCGCCACCGTCAAGTTCGCCGGGCATCCGGACCTGCCCGCCCTGGAGATCCGCACCGATGACGGCCGTCACTGGCGCACCGGCCGCGCGGCCACCGGCGCGGGGGACGAGGCCGCGCCCGTGGTGGTGAGCGGCTCCGCGACGGCCCTGGTCGGGTGGCTCACCGGGCGCGGGGACGGCACGGAACTCGACGGTCACGGCTCCGCGCTGCCTGTCGTACCCCCGCTCTAGAGTGGGGTTCATGGCCTACAGCGGAGCAGTGAAGGTCGGCGGACCGGCCGACGTGCACGAGCTGACCGACCTGATGATCTCGAAGGTCGCGGTCGGTCCGATGGACAACAACGCCTATGTGCTGCGGTGCCGGGCGACCGACGAGCAGTTGCTGATCGACGCGGCCGCGGATCCGCACACCATCCTGGCGCTGGTCGGCGAGAGCGGTCTGGAGTCCGTCGTGACCACGCACCGCCACGGCGACCACTGGGGTGCGCTGCGGGAGGTGGTCGGCGCGACGGGCGCGCGGACGTACGCGGGCCGGTACGACGCCGAGGGCATCCCCGTCCCCACGGACGTCCTGGTCGACGACGGCGACACGATCACCGTCGGCCGGGTCCGGCTGACGGCGCGCCATCTGGTCGGCCACACCCCGGGCAGCATCGCGCTCGTCTACGACGACCCGCACGGCCCCCCGCACCTGTTCACCGGCGACTGCCTGTTCCCCGGCGGCGTCGGCAACACCTGGGGCGACGCCGAGAAGTTCAGCAGTCTGATCGACGGCGTGGAGAGCAAGCTGTTCGGCGAACTCCCCGACGAGACCTGGGTCTACCCGGGCCACGGCAACGACACCACCCTGGGCGCGGAACGCCCGCATCTGGCCCAGTGGCGCGAGCGGGGCTGGTAGCGGGACCGAGTCGCCCCCTTATCGGGTCGGGCGGAGACGGGCCGTGGGCCGGCCCGTCTCCGGATGTTCAGGCCCCGATGCGCTCCTCGGCGTCCGCCGCCCCGACGTCCGCCGCCTCGGCCGCCGACTGCTTCTTCGAGGCGCGCAGGCTGGTGAGCGTGGTGACGACCAGCACGGCGCAGATGACGCCCAGGGAGACCGGAATGCTGATCTCCGGTACGGCCACTCCGGACTCGTGGAGCGCGTGCAGCACGAGCTTCACGCCGATGAAGCCGAGGATGACCGACAGGCCGTAGGAGAGGTGGACCAGCTTCTTGAGCAGTCCGCCGATGAGGAAGTACAGCTGCCGCAGGCCCATCAGGGCGAAGGCGTTGGCGGTGAAGACGATGTACGGGTCCTGGGTGAGGCCGAAGATCGCCGGGATGGAGTCCAGGGCGAAGAGGACATCGGTGGTGCCGATCGCCAGCATGACGATCAGCATCGGGGTCATCAGCCGCTTGCCGTTCTCGACGACGAACAGCTTGGTGCCCTGGTAGCGGTCGGTCGACGGGAAGCGCCGCTCGACCATCTTCAGGAAGCGGTTCTCCTCGTACTCCTCGTCGTCCTGGTCGGCCCGCGCCTCCTGGATGAGCTTCCAGGCCGTCCAGATGAGGAACGCGCCGAAGAGGTAGAAGACCCAGGAGAAGTTGGCGATGATCGCGGCGCCCGCGCCGATGAAGCCGGCCCGCAGCACCAGTGCGATCAGGACGCCCACCATCAGCACCCGCTGCTGGTAGATCGCCGGGACCGCGAACTTCCCCATGATCAGGACGAAGACGAAGAGGTTGTCGACGCTCAGGGACTTCTCGGTGATGAAGCCGGCGAAGAACTCACCGGCCGGTGCGGTCCCGCCGAAGACCAGCAGCCCGAGGCCGAACAGCGCGGCGATGGTGATCCAGACGGCGGTCCAGATGCCGGCCTCCTTGAGGGAGACCTCGTGTGGTTTGCGGCCGCCGATGAAGAAGTCGGCGGCTATCAGGGCGCAGAGACCAAGGATGGTCAGCACCCACAGGGTCAGGGAAACGTCCACTGCTCCTCCGGCAGAGTCGTACGGCACTCACAGCGTCGTCGCTGCCGGAGGTCTCTTCCGCCCCGCGCCGCCCGAAGGGCACGGGACCGGCGTCCCGGGATCTCGTCACGCTCACGATCCGTGGTGACGGGTACGCCGCATCGGGAGTACTCCCCTCCGCACCAAGAAGAGTAAAGGACGACCAAGATTTAGTAAAGGAATGGGTAAAGATGCTGGTCAGGTGGTTGGCGGCAGGGGTGGCCCGGCGGGTTCGGTGCGGGCGGCGGCACGGCGGGCCTCCGCGAGCCGGGTCAGCACCTGGCGCACCACCTGGCTGCCCTTCGGGGCGAGCGCCGGCTCGTACGTCCAGGCGTGGCCGACCCAGGGATCGGCGAGGTGGGCGTCCGGCACCGGGGTGAGGCGCAGCAGGGAACGCCACAGCGGGTCCAGCACCGGGCCGAACTCCCGGGCCTGGGCACGGTCGGCGACCATCATCAGATGGACCCCGGCCGCCGGGCCCTCGTCGGCCAGATAGCGGAGCATGGTCACCGCGCGGTCGTCGAAGCCGTGCGGGAAGTCATGGACGATCAGCAGTTGTTCGGCGGTGTCCAGATCGGGCGGGAGCGCGTCCGCCGCCCGACTGCGCACCGCCATCTGGACCAGGTCGACCCGCCTGATCAGCCCCTCCAGGACCGTGGCCACCCCCTGGGCACCCGGCACCGGAGGCCCCGGCAGGGCACCGGTCTCCACGAGCGGCGCGAGCGCCTGCGCCGCCGCCCCGCCAGGGTCGATGACCTGCACGGCGAACTCCCCGGCAGGGTGGACGGCGAGCAGCCGGGCGGCGATCGCGACGGCGGCCTCCAGGGCGAGCCGCCGTACTTCCGCCGCGTCCGGCGGGCCGTCCGTCAGCGCGCTGCCCAGCTCGCGCCGGCCGAACTCGCGCTCCGGTCCGGGCTCCGCGGCGCGGGAGTCGGGTCCGCTGTCGATCCACAGCCCGCGCTCCAACGGGAGCCGGACGAGCATGGGGATGCACAGATCCAGCACCTCGGGGAGGTGCAGATCGCCCAGCCGCAGCGCCATCGGGCGCTCCAGAGGGACGTGGTGGCCCTGCCATACGGGGTTGTCCCAGCGGGCGAACGCGGGCGGCAGGGCGGGCTCGACGACCTCCGACTCGGCGGTCAGCTGCGCCAGGTCGCGGTCGAGGGCGGCGCGGGCCCGGGTCAGGAGGGTGGCGTGCCGGTCGCGGGCGGTGGCCCGGGCGACGTCGGCGGCGGTGCCGAGGCGGTTACGCGGGTCGGCGAGGACCTCGTCGAGCTCCTGCGCCAGACGGGACGCGGCGAAGTCCGAGGCGCTGCGGTAGGCCGCGACCGAACGGGCCAGGTCCTCGAACATGCCCCAGATCTGGTTGTAGAGCCGCTCCTCCATGCTCCATCCGGCGGCGTCCCCGGCCACGGGTGGCGGAGGGCCGTCCGTGGCGGGGGCACCGGACGCGGAGGCGCCGGACGGGGCGGTGGCGGACGGGGCGGTGGCGGGCGGCGTGGGGCCGGGTGCGGGGGTGCTGCGGCGGTCGGGGTGGCGGTAGTCGAC
This sequence comes from Streptomyces sp. NPDC048196, assembly GCF_040652715.1. Classification (NCBI taxonomy): domain Bacteria; kingdom Bacillati; phylum Actinomycetota; class Actinomycetes; order Kitasatosporales; family Streptomycetaceae; genus Streptomyces; species Streptomyces sp. NPDC048196. Next base: position 72,316 of record NZ_JBEZMM010000020.1, read on the forward strand.
GGGGCCGGTGGCGGCCGGGGTGGCGGTCGCTGACGTGGCGGAGGGGGCGAGGGCCTCTTGGAATGGGGCCTCTCGGGTCGGGGCCTCTCGGACCGGGTCCGGTGCGGCCGCCGCCTCGATCTCGGCGGCGCGTTCGGCCGCCCGGGCCAGCCCCTGGTCGTGCAGCAGCGCGGCCAGGCCGTCGGCGTATCCCTGGCCCACCGCCCGTACCTTCCAGGCGCCCTGTCGGCGGTACAGCTCGACGGCGACGACGGCCGTCTCGACGGTCAGTCCGGTGAGGGTGTAGCCGGCCAGGCCGGTGCCGTCGAGGGCGGTGAGCCGTACGGACGGGGCGGGGGCCGCGCCGAAGGTAGCCGGCGCGCCGCTCCGGGCGGCGAGCGCCAGCAGCACGCTGACGCGGTGGACGGCCGCGGGCAGCGCGTCGAGATCCACCGTGAGGCGGTGCTCGGCAGCCGCTTGGCCGGGCACCTCGATGCCGGGCCGGCGGGGCGCACCCGGGTGGACCACGGCTTCGGCGCCCGGCAGCCCGCCCTGCTCATCGCCGAGCGTCACCCCGGCCACGACGGGGACACCCGCCGCGATCCGGATCTCCACCCGGCTCCGGTCCAGTGGATGGTTCTGGCCCCGGACCAGCTCGGCCGTCATCGTTCTTCCCCCTGTTGTCACTCGTCCCGGGCCCGCCCCGGGCGGCTGCCCGGGGCGCACGGCGGCGCGGCCCGGGTGCACGCTGCCGTGGTGCTGCGGCGGTTTACAGGTGCGGGACGATCGCCGGGACCAGGTCCTGGAAGGTGCGGCCGACGGAGGGCTCGCCGATGGCGGTCATCTTCCAGCCGTCGCCCACGCGGTGCACCTTGGCCATGACCTGTGCGGTGTAGTCGCCGCCACCCGTGAGGGTGTAGCGGGCCAGCTCCTGGCCGGTGCTCTCGTCGACCAGCCGGCAGAAGGCGTCCTCCACCTCGGCGAAGGTCTGCCCGGTGAAGGAGTTGACGGTGAAGACGATCTGGTCGATGTGGACCGGCAGCCGCGCCAGGTCGACCAGGATCGCCTCGTCGTCGCCGCCCTGGCCGGCGCCGCCGACCAGGTTGTCACCGGTGTGCCGGACCGCGCCGTCGTCGCTGACCAGGTGCTGGAAGAAGACGACGTCGATCGGCTGCTTGCCGGCGAACAGCACCGCCGAGGCGTCGAGGTCGATCTCCTTGGTCCGCCGGCCGAACAGTCCGCGGCGCGGCGCCGAGCGCCACCCGAGCCCCATCCGGACCGCGGTCAGCGTCCCCCCGTCGGACTTCTGCAGGCTGATGCCCTGTCCCTTGGACAAATTGACCGACACGCGCCGTCCCCTCTCTGTACCGTCCCGCCCACGTCTCCGGCGGCAGCTTCGACCCTACGCACGACGACGGGCCCGGGGCGTCGCGGACCCGTGTTTGTGGCGTTTCTGCAACACCGGGGCGGGCGCGCCACCCGCCTTGGTGAGTGCACCACCCGCCCGGCCCCCCTACTTCACGCCGGCCTCCCTCATCTGCCGCAGCTCCTTCTTGAGCTCGCCGACCTCGTCGCGCAGTCGGGCGGCGATCTCGAACTGCAGCTCGGCCGCGGCGGCCCGCATCCGCTCCGTCATCTCCTCGATGAGCTCGGCGAGTTCGGCCGCCGGACGGTCCGTCAGCGGGGCCTCCGCCTTGGCGCCCTTGCCCTTCGCCGCCTTGGCGCCGAGCGCCGGGACCGGGGCCTTGCCCTTGGCGTCCTTGGCGTCGCCCGCCTTGCGGTAGCCGCTGCCCAGCAGCTCCCGGGTGTCGATCTCCTCGCGGGCGATGGTGGCGACGATGTCACCGATCTTCTTGCGGAGCGGCTGCGGGTCGATGCCGCGCTCCTTGTTGTACGCCAGCTGCTTCTCCCGGCGGCGGTTGGTCTCGTCGATGGCCTTCTCCATCGCCGGGGTGACCTTGTCGGCGTACATGTGCACCTGGCCGGAGACGTTGCGCGCGGCGCGGCCGATGGTCTGGATCAGCGAGGTCCCGGAGCGCAGGAAGCCCTCCTTGTCGGCGTCCAGGATGGCCACCAGGGACACCTCGGGCAGGTCGAGGCCCTCCCGCAGCAGGTTGATGCCGACCAGGACGTCGAACTCGCCGGAGCGCAGCTCGCGCAGCAGCTCGACGCGCCGCAGGGTGTCGACGTCGCTGTGCAGGTAGCGGACCTGGATGCCGAGTTCCAGGAAGTAGTCGGTGAGGTCCTCGGCCATCTTCTTGGTGAGCGTGGTGACCAGGACGCGCTCGTCCTTCTCGGTGCGGGTGCGGATCTCGTGCACCAGGTCGTCGATCTGCCCGTCGGTGGGTTTGACCACGACCTCCGGGTCGACCAGGCCGGTGGGGCGGATGATCTGCTCCACGAAGCCGTCGCTCCGGGCCAGCTCGTACGGTCCCGGAGTCGCGGACAGGTAGACGGTCTGCCCGATGCGGTCCAGGAACTCCTCCCACTTCAGCGGCCGGTTGTCCAGCGCGGACGGCAGCCGGAAGCCGTGGTCGACGAGGGTGCGCTTGCGGGAGGCGTCGCCCTCGTACATGGCGCCGATCTGCGGGACGGTGACGTGCGACTCGTCGATGACCAGGAGGAAGTCCTCCGGGAAGTAGTCGATGAGGGTGTTGGGCGCCGAGCCGGGCTCGCGGCCGTCCATGTGCATGGAGTAGTTCTCGATGCCGGAGCACGAGCCGATCTGGCGCATCATCTCGATGTCGTACGTCGTGCGCATCCGCAGCCGCTGGGCCTCCAGCAGCTTGCCCTGCTTCTCCAGGGTGGTGAGCCGGTCGGCCAGCTCGGCCTCGATGCCGGCGATGGCCCGCTCCATGCGCTCGGGACCGGCGATGTAGTGGCTGGCGGGGAAGATGTACAGCTGCTGGTCGTCGCTGATGACCTCGCCGGTGAGCGGATGGAGGGTGGAGAGCGCCTCGATCTCGTCGCCGAACATCTCGATCCGGACGGCCAGCTCCTCGTAGACCGGGAAGATCTCGATGGTGTCGCCGCGGACCCGGAACGTGCCGCGGGTGAAGGCCAGGTCGTTGCGGCTGTACTGGATGTCGACGAACCGGCGCAGCAGCTGGTCGCGGTCGATCTCGTCGCCGACCTTGAGCGGCACCATCCGGTCGACGTATTCCTGGGGCGTGCCCAGGCCGTAGATGCAGGACACCGAGGCGACCACGACGACGTCCCGCCGGGTGAGCAGGGAGTTCGTCGCGGAGTGGCGCAGCCGTTCGACCTCCTCGTTGATGGAGGAGTCCTTCTCGATGTACGTATCGGACTGCGGGACGTACGCCTCGGGCTGGTAGTAGTCGTAGTAGGAGACGAAGTACTCGACGGCGTTGTTCGGCAGCAGCTCGCGGAACTCGTTGGCGAGCTGGGCCGCGAGGGTCTTGTTGGGCGCCATCACGAGGGTCGGGCGCTGCAGCTTCTCGATCATCCACGCGGTGGTCGCCGACTTGCCGGTACCGGTCGCGCCCAGCAGGACGACGTCCTTCTCACCCCCGCGGACGCGCTGCTCCAGCTCGGCGATGGCCGCCGGCTGGTCACCACTGGGCTGGTACGGGCTGACGACCTCGAAAGGTGCCACCGTGCGTTCGATCTTTGATACGGGCCGCATGGGATCCACCGTACGACCCGCCACTGACAATCGACGTGGCAATTGCTCCGACCTGCGATTTCGCGAGCGGGCCCGGCGGGCGGGCGGGGCTGCCGGCGGGACGTGGGCGGGCGGCGCCGGCCGGGCGCGGCGGGTCTGCCGGCGGGGCGTGCCCCGCTGATCACCTTCGGCCGGCCCGACGGCACCGCTCCATGATCGCCCGGGCCCCCGCGCGGGGCGGTCCCTGAGGACCGCTTTTCTGTCCGTATGACCAAAACCGGTCAGAAGCGCGACGGGTGACGCATCATCGGCCAAGATGCGCGGACGCCCCGGCTCCGGCAAGTTGGACGGCGGCGGAAGCGTACGTCTGTTGCATGACAGATCCGGGCATCCTGCAATTGCGCGACGCTCCACACGGCACACCGGCCACGTCTCGTTCAGCGCCCGGCCACCGCACGACCGCCTCCCGCTTCGGCCCGGCTGCGAGCCTCTCTCCGTCCCTCCGGTTCCCGTCCGTTCTCGTCAGCTCGCCTCAACGACGTCACGAGGAGTCCGTATGCGTATTCGCCCCGTCGCCACCGTCGTCGCCGGTGCGCTCATGGGTCTGTCCGCGCTCGTCCTCTCCCCCGCCGCCCAGGCCGCACCGCACCGGACCGCCCCGGTGACGGTCGCCCACCGCGGCGCCTCGTCGTACGCCCCCGAGAACACCCTGGCCTCCATCGACGAAGCCGCCCGGCTCGGCTTCGATTGGGTCGAGAACGACGTCCAGCGCACCAAGGACGGTGAGCTGGTCATCCTCCATGACAACTCGCTCGCACGGACCACCAACGTCAAGAAGGTCTTCCCCGACCGCTCCCCCTGGAACGTCTCGGACTTCACCCTCAAGGAGATCGAGAAGCTGGACGCGGGCAGCTGGTTCGGAGCGAAGTTCGAGGGCGAGCGGGTGCCGACCCTCGAGGACTACATGGACGAGGTCGAGGAGAACGACCAGAGCCTGCTGATGGAGCTGAAGTCCCCGGAGCTCTATCCGGGCATCGAGCGGCAGACCCTCAGGGAGCTGCGCCGGGCCGGCTGGCTGGACAGGGAGCACGTCCGGCACCGGCTGATCATCCAGAGCTTCAACGCCGACGCCATCAAGACCGTGCACACCCTCCGCCCCGACATCAGGACCGGCTTCCTCGGGAACCCATCGGTGGCCGACCTGCCAAAGTACGCGAAGTACTGCGACCAGATCAATCCGGTCCACACGGCGGTCACCCCGCAGTACGTCGCCGCCGTGCACGGGCTGCGGGGGCCGCACCGGCGGGCGCTGGACCTGTACACCTGGACCGTCGACGACGCGGCCACCGCGGTGAAGGTCGCCGGTCTGGGCGTCGACGGGATCATCACGAACAAGCCGGACGTGGTGCGGGAGGCCGTGGAGGGCCCCGACCACTCCGACTGAACACCGCCGACCTGCGGGAACGGCTCCGCGGAAGGCCGTCGCGGGGCCGTTTCCCGCCGCGTTGTCAGTGGGGCGTCCTACCCTGATCAGGTGACGAATTCCGAGCAGGTTCCGGGGCCGGCGGCCCGGGCGGGCACGCCGCCGAAGGCCGGGTCCGCCGCGCGGCGCGACTGGGCGTGGGCCCGCCTTGCGACACCCATCGGTCCGCTGCTGCTCGCCGCGACGCGGGACGGTCTGGTGCAGGTCGTCTTCCATGCCGACGAGCGGACGGGCCGCCGCGCGCTGACCCGGCTGGAGCAGTTCTTCGGCGGGCCGCCGCTCGCGGAGATACCCCCTCTGGCGACGGCCGCGGCCGAGCTCACCGCCTATTTCGCCGGGGAGCTGCGGACCTTCACCGTGCCCCTGGACTGGTCGCTGTCGTCCGGTTTCCACGCCCGGGTGCTGCGGGCCCTGGCCTCCGGTGTCCGCTACGGCGACGTGGTCGGCTATCAGGACCTCGCCGACCGGGTCGGGGAGCCGGGTGCCGCCCGCGCGGTGGGTGCCGCGATGGGGTCCAATCCGCTGCCGGTCGTCGTGCCCTGCCACCGTGTCGTCGCCAGTGACGGCGGGATCGGCGGCTTCGGCGGCGGCCTGGAGACCAAGCGGCAGCTGCTCGCGCTCGAAGGCGTGCTGCCCGCGCCGCTCTTCTGATCCCGTCCCTCCGGTTCCGGCTCCCGGTTCCGGCCGTCGTCCGTCCTCACCGAGGCCGGCTCCCCGAAGGGCAGTGCCATGTCCCGTCAGATCGCCCTGCTCCGCGGCATCAACGTCGGAGGCCACAACTCCTTCCCCAAGGCCCGGCAGCGGGAGCTGGCGGAGTCGCTGGGCCTGAAGGACGTCACCGTGCTGCTGCAGACCGGCAACCTCGTCTTCGCCGATCCGGGCACCCCGCCCGGCGAGACGGCCCGGAGGATCGAGGACCGGATCGCCGCCGACCTCGGACTCACGGTGCCGGTGGTCGTGCGGACCCGTGACGAGCTGGCCGCCGCGGTCGCCGCGAATCCATTTCCGGCGGCCGAGGCGGAGCCCAAGAGCCTGCACCTGACGTTCCTGTCGGAGGTGCCGGCCGACACCTCGCGCCTGGAGGCGATCGACCAGGCGGCGTTCGCGCCCGACCGGTTCCGGCTGGCCGGACGCGAACTGTATCTGTGGTGCCCGGACGGCATCGGCCGCTCCAAGCTCGCCGCGCTGGTGAGCCGCCTCCCGCTCGGGGTGACGGCCACCGCCCGTAACTGGAACACCGTCACCAAGCTCCTGGTGCTGGCGGAGGCCTGACACCGACCGGGCCCCTGGGCGTTCAGCGCCAGCCGTGGAACTCCCGCAGCCGGTTGGCGACGAGGTTGAAGCGGCCCCGGTCCAGGGCGCACGCCTCGCGCCGCATGCCCCCCGGGTGCACCCGCAGGACCCGGTCGAGCGCCACCCAGGAGTCGCGGCCCGCGCGGTCCCAGGGCCCCGCGCCGATGGCCACCCACTCCCGGTCGTTGCTGTGCCGCTTGCTGGACAGCTGGACCGCCAGCAGCGTGCCGCCGGTCTCCCGGGCGACGACCAGTACCGGCCGGTCCTTGCCCCGGCCGTCGTTCTCCTCGTAGGGCACCCAGGTCCAGACGATCTCGCCCGGGTCCGGGTCGCCGTCCGGGTCGGGCGCGTAGGTCATCCGGACGGTGCCGACGGAGCCCGGCCGGGCTTCCACGGTTGCGGTGGGCCCCTGGCTGCCGGGCAGCGCGTCGGCTGCGCCGGAGGGGTCTGATGCGGTGAAGGAAGAGGTCACGCCCCCACGCTAACCGCCGCCCTGAGCAGGGCTTTCAGCGGCCCCGGCGCGCGCTCCACGGCCCGTTGTCAGTGGTCGGCCGTACGGTTTTTCACAGCGGGGGACGGCCGTCGGGGCCGCCCGGGGAGGGGAGCACCATGTCCGAGACCACGACGTATCTGGAACTGTCCCAAGAGGGCGGCGGCGCCCACAAGTTCTACGAGGTGACGGTGCGGGACACGGTCGTCTCGGTGCGCTACGGCCGGATCGGCGCGGCCGGTCAGCAGCAGACCTCGACGTTCCCGACGCGGGAGAAGGCGCAGGCCGCGGCCGCGAAGAAGATCGGCGAGAAGGTCCGCAAGGGCTACGCCCCGGCCGTCCAGGGGCAGCGCAGCGCCCGCCCGGTGACGCGCCGTCAGGTCTCTTCGGCGCCGTCGACGGCCCGCGCGGTCGCGCCGGTGCTGTGGCGGTTCCGCACGGGCGCCGCGGCGTTCGGCATCCACATCGACGAGGACCGCGCCTGGGTCGCCAACCAGAACGGTGATGTGCACGCCCTCGGCCACGACGGCGAGGTGCTGGCGCACTACCGGCTGCCGGCCGGCGTCAAGTGCCTGGTGGCGGACGACTTCTGGATCTACGCCGGCTGTGACGACGGCACGGTCTACGACCTCTCCTCGAAGCTCCCGTTCGCCGCCTACGACATCGCCCCCGACGTCGACATCTTCTGGCTGGACATCCGCGAGGGCATCCTCAACGTCGCGGACCGCAACGGCGGTCTGACGGTCATCGACCACGAGGACGAGTACCAGTGGTCGCGGCGCAGTGCCGGCGAGCACGCCTGGATGGTGCGGCGGGACGAGCGCGCCGTCTACCACGGCCACCGCCGCGGCGTGACGGCCTATTCCGCCGACGGCAGCGGCGAGTTGTGGCACACGCCGACCCAGGGCGCGGTGCTGTTCGGCTGGCAGGAGGACGACTCGGTGTACGCCGGTACCGACCGGCGGGTGGTCCAGCGGCTGGCGAAGGACTCCGGGGCGCTGGAGGCGACGTACGCCTGCGACACGGTCGTCTACTCCTGCGCGACGGCACCGGGCGGCCGCTACGTCTTCGCCGGCGACTCGGCCTCGTCGGTGTACTGCTTCGCCGCCGACGGCACCCGCCTGTGGAAGCTGGGCACGGGCGGGGGCTCGGCGCTCTCGATGCAGTATCTGGACGAGAAGCTCTACATGGTCACCACCGACGGCTCGCTGGTGTGTGTGGACGCGAGCGAGGCGGCCGTCGCCGCCGCCCGGGCGGGCACGGTGCCGGTGGCCCGGGATGTGAAGTCGGCCGCCGCGCTGCCGACGTACACGCCGTCGGCCACGGTGCGGACGGTGGCGTCCGCGGCCGCCTCGGAGATCGTGGTGGAGTGCGTCCAGGAGGGCGGCCGGCTGCGGGTCCATGTGGTCTCCGAGGGCTACGAGCCGTCCTGGAACGTCCAGTTCCCCCGTCACATACGCCAGCCCGGGGCGCGGTACGTCGTCGACGACCTGTCGGCGGCCGCGGGCGGGTTCTACCGCGTCCGCGGCGAGATCCGACAGCTCGTCTGAGGCCGCCGGACCGTTCTGCGGCCGCCGGGTCAGACGGGTCCGCTCCAGGCCGGCCGGCGCGGGTCGTCGGCACGTACGACGATGTCCGCGGCCTCCTCGGGCCGGGTCTCGGCCTCGTAGCGCGCGAAGGCGGGCAGCGTCCAGTGCTCGTGCTGCGGAGTACGGCGAGCGAGCGCGGCCGGCGACAGCATGAGGTGGACGGTGAGATCGAAGGGGAACCAGTGACCGAGCAGGAGGGGACCGTGCAACAGCAGGACGCCGCCGGGCGGCAGCGTCACGTACGCGCTGCGGGTGGCCCGGTCGGCCACCGGGTCCCAGAGGTCCGGGAGGACGCGTCCGGTGCCGCCCGGGTCGAGCGGCTGGAAGACCTCGCGCCACAACGCCTGCCGGTCGAACCACTCGTCGTGGTAGGCGTCGGAGTCCTCCCGGCCGTATTCGAGGCGCAGCGAGGCGGGGCGCAGGAAGCCGAAGGCGCCGGCCTTGTGCACCGCCCGGCCGCGGAGCCGCAGTGCCTCGGCGAGCCGCCCGGCCAGCTCGCCGGGTGCAGCCGCGGGCGCTCCGTCGAGGGCGACTCTCCGCCAGGGGCTGCCGTCCTCGGCCTCCGTGGCGAGGATCCGCTCGGCGAGCGCGTCGGTGAGCCGTTCCCAGGTGATCGCTTCGAGCCGCACCCCGCCATTGTGCCGGGCGGCGGGGCGCGGCGCGCGGGGCGTCAGCCGGGGAGCGGTCCGGCGGGCGGGGCGGAGGAGGTGCGGGCGTCATTGACATATCCGGCCTGGATGAACATGCCGTGGACGTCGCCGCTCATGTTGTTGTGGATGTGCCAGACGGTTCCGCGGTCCGGTTCGGGCGCGACCTCGTCGAGCAGGGCGCGGAGTTCGGCCGCGGCGGCCGGGTCCTCGCTGAGCAGCCGGCGCAGCCGCAGCCGCCAGGCCGTGGTCACGCCCGCCACCCCGTCCTGGTCGCCCTCCTCCTGTGCCACGACGAGATCGGCGCGTGAGTCGTCCAGTTCGCCCTCCAGCGCGGCCTCGTCCCCGGCCCCCCGGCGGCGGGCGAGGAAGGCCGCCATGCGGCGCCGGACGGTCGCCCAGCCATCCGTCGCCATCTGCTGTACGAGCGTGCTCGCCCCTGTCGCGGCGAGTGCCACCAACTCCGCTTCCATCGGTCCCCCTCGGGTGTCGGGTGTGGTTCCGTCCCGCCGCGGTTCAGGCCTGGCCCGTGTGCGGGCCGGCGGCGCCGTGGCGGCTGAGTTCGGCCGCCGCCTCCTTCGTCGCCTCGATGACGTTCTCGGGGGCCACCGGCATCACGGACTTGAGCTTGAGCAGCAGGACGGCCCCCATGATGGAGCCGTCCCACATGATCGGCGCGGCGCAGGAGTTCCATCCGGCCATGCACTCCTCGTAGCCGAGCGCGTGGCCGAGGTCGCGGACCTCCGCGAGGGAGGCCACCAGTGCGTCGTTGTCCCGGTAGACCCCCGGTCCGGCCTGCTCCGGTACGGGTTCGGCCAGGACCCGCTGCTGGAGGACCTCCGGCAGGTAGGCCAGGATCGTCCGCCCGGAGGCGCCGGTGCGCAGGGAGCGCGTCACGGACAGCACATCGCGCGGCGTCATGCCGAGTTCGGCCAGGTCGGAGTCGCCGACGGCCATGTCGACGCACTGCCGTTGGGCGCCGGAGAAGGGCGCCACCATGTAGAGGAAGGCCAGGCCGCCGTCGGTGGCCCTCCGCAGTTCCTGCAGGACGGTCTGGGTGACCGTGCCGTCGAGACGGTGGTCGAGCGCGGTGAAGGCGAGTTGGGCGGCGGAGGTGCACAGCCGGTAGAGACCGCGGTCGACGCGTTCGAAGATGCGCTGGTAGATGCCGGACTGCAGGATGCGGTAGACGACGGAGTCGTCCAGGCCGGTGAACTCCGCTATCTCGCCCGGGCCGTGGGCCGATCCGCCGAGTTCGGCGAAGGCGGTCTGGACGAGGAAGACCCGCTCGGCATGGCTGGATCCCGACGCCCGGCTGCCCGTCGAGTGCCCGTTCCTGGCCGTCTGGCGTCGACTCTTGCGCCCCGGGGAGCCCGGCGCCCTGACGGCGGAGCCCGAAGCGGAGGCGGGTGCGGCCGAGGCCGGCGAACCCGGTGCTGTGGTGCTGTTGCCCATCGTGTGCTCTCTCCCCTGGCAGTGTTCCGCGCCCGAAGGCGCCCGGCGTGTCCGGTGGAAGCCGACGCCCCCGTCACCCGTGGCCGCACCCTCCGGCAGTCGGCGCCCGGGAGTGCTCCCGGAGCCGTTCTGCCCGCCCGCGGCCCCGGGTTATCCGCATTATCGGGTGACGTCGAGGGCGAGTTTCCCGGTCGGTGTGCGGGCGGCGAGGTCGTGGTGCGCCCGGGCCGCCTCACCGAGCGGGTAGGCCGCACCGGTGAGCGGCTTGAGGGTGCCGTCGGCGACGGCGTCGAACAGCGCCCGCATGGACGTCGGCAGTGCCGTACGGTCCGCGTAGAGCTGCGGCAGCCAGAAGCCGGAGACGGTCAGGGAGCGTTCCATCAGGTCCCGGGTCGGGACGTTCGCCAGGTCGCCGCCGGCGAAGCCGTAGACGGCGAGCCGGCCGCGCGGTGCGACGGCGGCGAGGGTGCGGGTGAAGGTGGCGCCGCCGGTCATCTCCAGCGCGGCGTCGACGGGGCCGCCGGCGGCGTCCAGGATGCGCTCCGTCAGGTCGTCGGCGTGCGAGTCGATGACGGCCTCCGCGCCCAGGCCGGCAGCCAGTTCGCGCTTCTCGGGCGAGCCGGCGAGGCCGATGACCCTGGCCCCGGCGTGCGCGGCGAGCTGGACGGCCAGCGATCCGACGCCCCCCGCCGCGGCTGGCACAACGAGGGTCTCGCCCTTGGTGATCCGCAGTACGGTGAACAGCAGGTGCCACGCGCTGTTGCCCTGGAGGGCCAGTGCGACGGCCTGTTCGTCACTGATGGCGTCGGGCACGTCCCAGGTGACGCGGCGGTGCAGCAGGGCCCGTTCCGCGTAGCCCCCGCCACGGCACAGCCCGACGACCCGCCGGCCGCCGTCCACGGTCCCCACGACCTCGTTGCCGGGTATGTACGGCAGCTCCACGGGAGCGAGGTAGGAGTCCCCCCGGACATGGACGTCCGCGTAGTTGACACCGGCCAGGGTCACCTGGACCAGCGAGTGGCCGCCGCGGGGTGCGGGCTCGGGCACGTCCTCCAGCCGCAGCACGTCCGGACCGCCGAATTCTCGCATCACAATGGCGCGCACGACTCTCCCTCAAGTTCACAAGTGCGGTGCCCGCACAGGGTAGGCGGGGCGTCCGTTGTCGGGCGGATACCCGATCAATTCGCGCCAACCATGAGAGGTTCGGGTTGCCCTTGCCCTTCTTCTGACGAGATTTTCCCGCCCGCTTTCTCGCGACGCGAGAAACCGCCAGTGTGTTTTCCACCCATTGCGCCGTTTTGCTTCGGATATACCCGGCGGTATGGCCGAGATGGCTGCCTCGCATCCCTCGCTCAAACTCGGCTACCGGATGTGATCGCCGCCGCCTACGATCCCGAATTGTGTCCGCCGTTGACCACTGGTGACGGCCGCGTCCCCTGGGGCCGAGCACGCTCCGCGAGGCAGCGCTGCTCGCCCACCGCACCCGGTGATACGGGCGGGTGGCGGAGGGCCTGGCCGCCTGCAGGGCAGCGCGGGCACGGCCTGAGGGGGAATCATGATGGGGAAATCGGGGGGCGGCAGGCCGGCGTACGCGCCGGCCTGCCGGGACCCACAACGCGCACTGCCACTTCCACCGGCACCTCTCCGCCTGCTGCGGACCGCATCCGCGTCCTTGCCGCCCTCGCTGACGGCCACCGTCGCGGCTGCCACGGATGCCGTCATCGCCGCCGCGCGCCGCCGCTCCCGGCCGTACGCGGCACCGCTCTACCTGGACGCGTCCCGTCCCCGCCGGGGGACCGTGCGCCGCCGACGAGAACGGGACTGCCCATGAACGCCTCGAGCAGTACGCCCGGCAGCGGGCTGCAGTTCACCCACCCCTACCTCGCCGTGGTGCTCGGCGGCGGCTTCACGGGCATGCACGCCGCGGCGGCGCTGTCCGAGTACGCCGAGGTCATCGTCGTCGAGCGGGAGCGGCTGCCGCGGACCCCGGCGCTGCCGACCGACCTGCCGCACGCCCGGCACGCGCATCTGCTGGCCGCGGACGGTGCCCGGATGGTCGAGGCCCTGTTGCCCGGCAGCATCGAGCGCTGGCTGGCGGAGGGCGCCTGCCGGGTCCCGGTGCCGGCCGAGTTGGCGGGCCGTGCTCCACTGAGCCGGTCGGACCGGCACTGTCCGCCGCATCTGATCGCCTGTTCCCGCGACCTGCTCGACCGGGTCGCCCGCCAACAGGTGTCCGCCCGCCCCGGGGTCGCCGTCATCGACGGCACCGAAGCGGAGGAGCTGACCGGCACGGCGGAACACGTCACCGGGGTCCGGGTCCGCGACACCACGACCGGTGAAACGTATCGGCTCGACGCCGACCTGGTCGTCGACGCCACCGGCCGCCACTCCACCAGCCGGGCGCGCCTCACCGCCCTGGGACTGCCGCGGGTGGCCGAGGACCTCGCGGACTCCGCGACCGTCTCGGCGACCCGGATCTTCCGCGCCCCCGAGGGCAGCGACAACTTCCCGGTGCTGACGACCCGTTCAGGGCTCGTCGCGCCGCCGCCCGGTCGTTCCGGCGCCACCCGCAGCGTCGCCGGACGCGCCCTCCGGGTGCGGGCCGTCCCCGAGCGGACCGCGACGCTGGTGCCGATCGAGGGCGGCCGCTGGCTGGTCACGCTCACCGGCACCGGCGAGGACCGGCCGACCCAGCACGCCGGCCGGTTCGTGCCGTTCGCCCGGCGCGCGGGGGACCCCCGCATCGGCGACCTCATCGCCGAGGCCGAGCCGCTGAGCGAGGTGCGGCTGTCCCGCGACCCGGTCAACCGGCGGCGGCGCTACGAACAATTGCCGTCCTGGCCCTCGGGGTTCCTCGCGCTCGGCGGCGCGGTGGCCGCGCTCAGCCCGGATTTCGGCCAGGGCCTCTCGCTCGCCGCCCACGGCGCCGCCGCGCTGCGCGAGGCGCTGGGCCGGTACGGCCTGGACGATCCGGCGCTCGCCCGGAGGGTCCAACGCACCATCGGGCGCCTCGTCGACGAGCTCTGGTCCGTGGCCACCGGTGTGCCCGGCCACTCCCCCGCCGCCGGCCGGACCACCGTCTGCCGCGCCTACCTCGACGTCATCACCGGCGGCCCGCGTCCGGCACCGTTCCTGCGCGGCCCGGCCGCTCTCGCCATGCTGCGGGACACGGCCCGGACCCGTCCGGTCACCGGCGCCACGGACTGGGAGGCGCCCCCGCTGCCCGTCCCGCCCGCCGCGCCCACCGCCTCCGGCACCCCGCCCGAGGTCTCACCGGCCACGACCGCCGCACCCTCCGCGGTCACGGCCGCCCCCACCACCCGACGCCTCCCCCGCCCGCGCGGCATCCGTCCGACGGCACTGCGCCGCACCGGCGGTACGGGACACCGCAAACCGGCCGAGGGCTGACCCCGGGCCGCCTGCCGGGACGTACCTCCGGAGGCGTCGCGGATCGGGGTGTACGGCGAGGTCTACGGCGCCGGTGTCCAGGGCCTCGGCTACGGCGCGGAGATCCGGTATGGGGAGCCGGGGTACGCGGTGGTCGACGTCGCCGTGGAGGCCGGCGGGCAGGTCGGTGGCCGGACCGTGAGGAGCTGCCCGGAGTGCCGGCCGGCCGGCTTCCGTTGGTGCCGGCGCTGTACCGCGGCCCCTACGAGGCGCGCGCGGTAATGCAGTTGGCGAGGGCCGCGAGACGCCGTCGGGGCGCGCGGCGTGCCTCCGGAGGGTGTGGTCGTCCGTCTGCTCCGGGACCGCTACATCGCGGAGCTGGGCGGCCGGGCCGTGGCCAAGGTGGCGGCTCCTATCCGACGCGCAGGGGCGGCACGGAGTACGAGTGGCCGCCGTCCGGGCCGCTCTCGTGCGCCGTCCGCCGTGGCCCGTTTCCGCCCCCGGTCAGGGCCGCCCGCTCAGGGTGGCCTCCTGGGGCTGTTCCTGGCCCAGGAGGCGCCGGGCGAGGTGGAGCGGGGCCTGCGGGTCGCGGGCCGGCGCGGGGGCCTGACTACGGTGCGAGGGAAGGCGTTCGACGGTGGTCGTACCGGTGTCGGATTCCAGGGCCGGCGCATAGCCCGCGGCACGCAGTGCGTCCAGGGTCGCGGTCGGCGGCCGGCCGCTGACCAGGACGGTCGGGGCGATGGCGCGCAGGGCGAGGTCGCGCAGTGCGCGGTGGCCGGCGAGTTCCCGGACGAGTGTTTCGTCGTCGGAGCGGATGCAGCAGGCGGCGGGCAGCACCCGCATCCGCCCGTGGGCGCGGGCGGCGTCCCGGACGAGGTAGTGGAGCGGTTGCGGCAGGCCGCCGGTCGTCGAGGCCCCGGTGAGCTCCGTCAGGAGGGTGTCGGCGGAGTGTCCGGCGTCCAGCGCGCGGCGGACCGATGCGGGGGTGAACCGCCAGGTCACGGCGTGTTCCTCGGACTCCCGGTCGGCGGCGGAGGCGAGCAGTCCGGCAAGCTCGGCGGACGGACGGCCGGGTACTACGGCGGTCAGGTCGGCCTGGAAGTGGGCCTGTTCGAGCGGTGGCGGCAGCAGGTCGCCGAGCGGCTCGGCGAGGGCGTCCGGACCGTTGAGCAGGGCCCGCCCGAGGGGGGTGAGGGTGCCGTGCGCGACGAGGCCGAGGTAGGCCGCTTCGTGGAGGGTGTGGACGGCGCGTTCCTCGGCCATCGGCTGTCGCGTGACGGCGAGCGGACGGTACCAGTCCGCCGCCCGGAGAAGGTCCGTCAACGCCCCCTCGACGGGCTCCTGTTGCTCCGAGGCTTCCGTGGACGGCAGGGGCGGCAGGGGCGATCCGGCGCCGGAGGGGACGGTGTCCAGGGCGGCGAGGAGGGCGTGCCGGAGGGCGGGGGCGTAACGGTCGCTGCCGCGGACGAGGGCGCTCGGGGTCTCGCCGAACGGCGTGTGGGTGGGGACGGCCCACAGGGCGGACCAGGCGGCGAGGACGGGGGCGAGGCGGGCGCCGGGCGGGCGCTCCAGCCAGTCGTCGTAGGCGCCGGTGGGGAGCGCGGTGATGCCTGCCGGGGTGCGCGTGAGGGCGATCAGCTCGGCGGCCAGGGCGAGGTCGAGGAGCAGGCGGACGTGCGGTTCGGTGGCGCCGGCGGCCTTGGCCAGCCGTTTGATCTCCCGTACGGCCAGCCCGCCGGACTTGCGGAGGGCGGCGGGCCGGGTGGCCAGAGAGGCCAGCAGGCGCTCCAGGGTGGCGGCGAAGGCGGCCGTGGCGGCCCGGGACTCGTCGTACGGCGAGGTCGCCGGGACCGGTGCGGCGGGCGTGCCGGGGTCGGCGCTCGGGTCCGGGGCGAGCCGTGGGGCATCCGGGCGGAACGGGCCGAGGTTGTGGGCGCCGAGGAGTTGGGGGACGCGCGGCGGGACGACGACGGCGCCGTCTTCGGTGGGCGCGGCGAGGCCGTCGTCGTAGAGGGCACGCAGGGCCGCCTCGGCGGCGGAACGCGACGGTCCGGGCCGGTCGGCGCCGAGCGCGGTGAACACGTCCTGGGGCGGGACCGGTTCGCCTGCCAGGTGGGCGAAGGAGAGCCGGTGCGCCATCAGGGACTGGTAGTCGGCGCCGGGCGCGGGAGCGGTGCGTCCGGTGCGTTCCTGGCTGAGCCGGGCGGTGGTGGCGAGTACCTGGAGCCGGGGGTGGTCGAGGTGCAGCACCAGGTGGTGGAGGGTTTCGTAGGACCACAACGCGGTTGCCAGGCCGCGGAGTTCGGTGGGGGCGGGCCGGCGGGCGAGCGGCTCGGCGTGGCGGGTGAGGAGTGCGGCGAGCTGCTCGGGGGTGCGGCGGGCGAGGGCGCGGGTGAGTGTGTCGAGACCTTCCACGGCCTTGAGGTTAGTCATCGTGCGAGCAGGGTGGTGAGGGCGCCTACGGGGTCGGGGTCGGCGGGGCCGGCGGGCCACCAGTCCTCGGCGCCCGGTTCGGATTCGTACGGGTACCAGCGGTGGTCGTGGCCGAAGCGGAGCTGAATGCCGCGCGCCGGGTCGGTGAGGTGGTTGTGGTGGGGGCGCAGGGCCGGGAGGTCCGCGGCGCGGAGGGCGCTGCGGGCCCGGTCGAAGTCACCGGCCGGGGGGTTCCAAAGGGTGTGGAGGAGGGCGAGTCCTTCGGGTCCGCCCTGGCGCCAGGCGGCGACGGAGCGGGCCACGTCCGTGGGGGTGCGTCCGGTCGCCGCGGCGAGATCGCGGTAGAGGGTGCGGGTGGCGGAGGTCAGTCCGGCGGTGGGATGGGCCGTGGCGGCGAGGCGAACGGCGTCCTCCCAGGGCGGGAGTTGCGGGAAGGGGTCGGTGGTGGCAGGCCGTCCGCCGGGGCCCGGGGCGGCGGTGATGCAGGCGTGGGCGCGGGCCGCGACGTCGGCGGCGAGCAGTTCGAGGGTGGCGGGGTCGAAGGGCAGGTCGTCGCCCTCGGGGAGGGCATGCGGCCGGCCGGGCTGCGGTGGCGCGGGCAGGGGCGGCGGGAGGGCCGGCCGGCGGCGGTCGGCGAGGGCGGCGCGGGCGAGGACGGGGCGCGGCGCGGGCGTCCCCGGCGCGGCTGCGGTCGGGTCCTCGCCGGTGGCACCGGGGCGCCCGGAGGGCCCGGACGGCGCCGGGTCGGCGGCGTCACTGCTGCTGGTGGGCGGTGCCGTGCCGTCCGGTGTCCGGGTGCGGGCCTCCCCGGCGGTGAGGGCGGTGTTACGGCGGGAGAGCGCGTCAAGGAGTTCACGCTCGCCGCGGCCGCGCATCAACAGCAGCACGAACGGGTCGGCGTCCAGCAGCCTGGCCACCTGGAAGCAGAGCGCGGCGGCGTGTTTGCAAGGCCTGCCGTGGTCGGGGCAGGAGCAGCGGGGGACGAGATCGCCCGGCCCGGGAAGGAGACCCACCTCGCCCTCGGCGAGGGTCCGCGGGAGCTTTTTGGCCAGCAGGGCGGCGAGCTGGTCCGGTTCCGCGGCGACGGCGTCCAGGAGGCCGTCCCATTGGGGGTCGCTGAGGGTGCGCAGGCGGATCTCGGCGCTGTAGGGGCGGGGCCTGCTGCCCCGTACGGTGGCGAGGATGCGGCCCGGGGTGACGTTGATGGTGTCGACGTGGCCGTCGCGGGCGTAGGTCCGCCCACGGGCGAGCCGGCCGCTGTCGAGCGCGGTGGTCTCCAGTGCGTCCAGCCAGGCGCTGCCCCACCAGGACTCGGCGAACAGGCCCCGGGCGCCGGGCCGGGGCGGCAGGGGCGGGAAGGTGCGCGTGCGGTCGGCGCGGGCCAGCCGGTCCGCGGCGGCGGCGCGCCCCGAGGGGCGACGGGGGATCATCCGGCCCTCCTCAGGGAGACGAGATCGGTCAGCTCGGCATCGGAGAGCTCGGTGAGCGCGGTCTCCCCTCCGGAGAGCACGGCGTCGGCCAGCGCCCTCTTGGCGGCGAGGAGTTGGGCGATGTTGTCCTCGACGGTGCCTTCGGTGATCAGCCGGTGGACCTGCACGGGCTGGGTCTGACCGATGCGGTAGGCGCGGTCGGTGGCCTGCGCCTCCACCGCCGGGTTCCACCAGCGGTCGTAGTGGATGACATGTCCGGCCCGGGTCAGGTTCAGGCCGGTGCCCGCCGCCTTCAAGGACAGCAGGAAGACCGGGGCGTGCCCTGACTGGAACCGGTCGACCATCTTCTCCCGTTCGGCGACGGGCGTTCCGCCGTGCAGCAGCTGGGCGGGGATGCCGCGGGCGGTCAGATGGCGTTCGAGGAGCCGGGCCATGCTCACGTACTGGGTGAAGACCAGGGTGGAGCCGCCCTCGGCGAGGATCGTCTCCAGGAGCTCGTCGAGGAGTTCGAGCTTCCCGGAGCGGGCGGCCAGGCCCGGGGCGGTCTCCTTGAGGTACTGCGCGGGGTGGTTGCAGATCTGCTTGAGGGCCGTGAGCAGCTTCATGACCAGGCCGCGGCGGGCGATGCCCTCGGCGGTCTCGATCCGGGCGAGGGTCTCGCGGACCACGGCCTGGTACAGGGCGGCCTGTTCGCGTCCGAGGGCGACCGGGTGGTCGGTCTCCGTCTTGGGCGGGAGCTCGGGGGCGATCCCCGGGTCGGACTTCTTGCGGCGCAGGACGAACGGGCGCACCAGTCTCGCCAACCGCTCGGCGGCCTCCGGATCCTGGCCGCCCTCGACCTCGCGGGCGTGCAGGGCGCGGAACGTCTTCAGCGGGCCGAGCAGGCCGGGCGTGGTCCAGTCGAGGAGCGCCCACAGCTCGGAGAGGTTGTTCTCGACCGGCGTGCCCGAGAGCGCGATCCGGGCCGGCGCCTTGATGTCGCGCAGCGCCCTGGCCGTGGACGAGCGGGGGTTCTTCACGTGCTGCGCCTCGTCGGCGACGACCCAGGCCCAGCGCCGGGCGGCCAGTTGGGCGGCGCTGCTGCGCATCGTGCCGTACGTCGTCAGCACGAAGCCGCCCGTCAGGCCCTCCAGGCTGCGGCCGGTGCCGTGGAAGCGCCGTACGGGCGTGCCGGGGGCGAAGCGCTCGATCTCGCGCTGCCAGTTGCCGAGGAGGGAGGCCGGGCAGACCACCAGGACGGGGTCGGTGGGGCGC
Organism: Streptomyces sp. NPDC048196; assembly: GCF_040652715.1. Taxonomy (NCBI): domain Bacteria; kingdom Bacillati; phylum Actinomycetota; class Actinomycetes; order Kitasatosporales; family Streptomycetaceae; genus Streptomyces; species Streptomyces sp. NPDC048196. The sequence continues at coordinate 91,384 of NZ_JBEZMM010000020.1, forward strand.
CGGTGCAGGTGGAGGGCGATAACGGTGATGGTCTTGCCCAGGCCCATGTCGTCGGCCAGGCAGCCGCCGAGGCCGAGGGTGGTCATGGTGTCGAGCCAGGTCATGCCCCGTAGTTGGTAGTCGCGGAGCGTCGCGCGCAGTCCGGACGGCTGGGGCAGGGGGTGCGCTTCGGAGGTGAGGCGGCCGCGCAGCGCGGCGAGTGCCCCCAGAGGCACCACCTCGACCTGCTCCCCGTCCACCTCGGCGGTTCCGTTGAGCGTCGCGGCGAGGGCGCCAGCCGGCTCCAGATAGCCCAGTTCCCGCTTACGGGCCTTGCGCACGAGGCCGGGGTCCACCAGGACCCACTGGTCGCGCAGCCGGACGACGGGCCGGTGCGCCTCGGCGAGCTCGTCCATCTCGGCCTCGGTCAGCGGGAGTCCGTCCATCGCCAGCTGCCAGCGGAACTGCAGCAGTTGGCCGGTGTCGAAGAACCCGAAGCCGTCCGCGGCGGAGCCCGGTGCCGGGCGCAGCACCGCGGCCGCGGTCAGGCCGCGGGCCAGTTCCCTGGGCCAGTGGACGGCGATGCCCGCGGCGCCGAGCCGGGGCGCGGCATCGCCCAGCAACTCGTACAACTCGTCCTCCCCGAGGGAGAGTACGTCGGGGACCGGGCGCTCCAGGAGGCGGGTCAGCGGGGCCCAGACACGGGCGGCACGGCGCAGCGCGAGCAGGGTGTCGACGCGGGAGCGCGGACCGAAGTGGTCGGCTTCGCCGTCCCACAACTGCCGGGCGTCGGCGATCAGCGTCGGGTCCGTGAGGCTCTGCACCTGCAGCACCACCGCCGCACTCCCCTCGCCGCCCTCTTCGCTCTCCCCCGTGACGTCGAAGAGCCGGTCCGGCGCGAGATCAAGCCGCAAAGAGAGCCGCACCCCCGCATCGACGCCGGCCGCGACCTCGGCGGCCCAGTCGCGCGCACCGGGGAGGCGCTGCGGTGCGGACGCGGCGAAGGGGGCGCCGGCCACCAACTCGGCGGCGGGGGTACGGGGCAGCGCGTCCACCACCGCGTCCACATAGCGCCGCACCAGGTCCACCGGGTCGGGCAGGTGCAGCGGGCGGCTGCCGGGGAGGGGGACGGCGTAGGCCTCGGCGGGCATGGCGGCGGCGATCGCCCGGAGGTGCGCGATGTCGTCCGGGTCGAGCGGGCCGGCCCGCCAGGCGTCGGTGTCCTCGGGTGTCAGCCCGGGCAGCAGCCGCCCGCGCGCGGCGAGATGCAGCGCGTGCAGGGTGGCAGCTCCCCAGCAGGCGGCGGCCGGGTCTGCGGCCGGATCGTGCCGGGCGCGGACCAGCAGGGGGACGGCCTCGGTCAGCGGCAGCAGCACGGCCGGCACCGTACGCGCCCGGGCGCCGCTGCCATGGCGGCGGGCCACGGTCAGCCGCGTCGCCTCCGCGGCCGTCTGCTGCGCGCCGTCGTCGCGGACATCGGTGCCGGGCTCCGGGAGCGGCTCGCCGTCGGGCCGCCAGAGCGCGATCCGTCCGGCGCGGGGCGGCTCCGCGGGCAGGAAGACCGCGGCGCAGCAGGCCGCGGCGGCGTACCCGCCGTCATCCCACCGCTCGCTCATGCCGTCTCCTGACGTCCGAATCCTCCGGCTCCTGCCGTCTCCCGATGAAAGCAGACGGCACTGACAACGCCGACGGCCGGCGGGGGCGGCGGGCGCCGGGCGGCGGAGTTATCCACAGGCAGAAAAAATCTCGTCGCGGATCCGCCGCGATCGGCTACAGTCAGTTACATCGTCACTCTCAGTGATCGAGCAATGACGATCGGCGGGCGGGCCTTCCCGTCTCCGCCGCGCCCCCACACCGAAAGGCAGCCCGATGCAGAACCCTCCGACTCCGACGCCCGAACAACACGCCGCCGCCGAGGTCTTTCCGACCGGCGCCCATCTCGTCATCCAGGCCGGTGCCGGCACCGGCAAGACGACGACGCTGGCCATGCTCGCGCACTCCGCGCGACGTCAGGGCCGGCTCGGCCGCTATATCGCCTTCAACAGAGCCGTCGCCCGCCACGCCGCCCGGACCTTCCCGGCCGAGGTCGCCTGCGGAACCGCCCACGCCCTCGCCTACACCGCCGTGGGCAGGCGCTATCGGTCCCGGATGAACGCCCCACGGCAAGCGGGCTGGCGCACCGGCGCAGCCCTGGGCATCGAGGACGGCATGTCCTTACGCATCGGTGCGCGCACTGTCACCCACAAGGCACTCTCCTATACGGCCCTGCGCACCGTCACCCGCTTCTGCCACTCGGCCGACCGCGAGATCCGCGCCCGGCACGTCCCGCCCCTGCGCGGCGCCGAATCCCCACCGCTGCACGCCCACCTCGCCGAGGTCGTTCTGCCGTACGCCCGCAAGGCATGGGCCGATCTGCAGCGCCCCGATCACGGCGTGGTCCGCTTCGAGCACGACCACTACCTCAAGATGTGGGCCCTGGCCGAGCCCGTCATCCCGGCCGACTTCCTGCTCCTGGACGAGGCCCAGGACACCAACCCCGTCGTCGAGCAGGTCTTCACCGCACAGCGCGACCATGCCCAGCTGGTGCTGGTCGGCGACTCCGCCCAGGCCATCTACGGCTGGCGCGGTGCCCGCGACGTGATGACCGGCTTCGACGGCAGCCGGCTCACCCTCTCCCACTCCTTCCGCTTCGGACCGGCGCTGGCGGCCGAGGCCAACCGCTGGCTCGCGATCGTCGACGCACCGATCCGACTCAGAGGCTCGCCGGACCGGAAGACGGAGCTGCGCCCGGTCCGCTCCCCCGAGGCCATCCTGTGCCGGACCAACGTGGGGGCGATGGTGGAGGTGATACGACAGCTGGAGGCGGACCGCCGGGTCGCCCTCGCGGGCGGCGGCGAGACCCTGAGCGCCCTGGCTCGCGCCGTGCACGACCTCGAAGCCGGACGCCGGACCGGTCATCCGGAGCTGATGCTCTTCGAGACGTGGGCCGAGCTGCGCGAATACGCGGAGTTCGATCCCGCCGGACGGGACCTCCTGCCACTGGTGGAACTCGTCGACGAGCACGGCACGGACGCCGTGCTCCAGGCCCTGGACCGGCTCTCGCCCGAGGACGCCGCCGAGGTGACGGTGTCCACGGCCCATCGGGCCAAGGGCCGCGAGTGGCCGAGCGTACGCATCGCGGACGACTTCACGGGCCCCGACGACCTCGACGAGTGCGACGAAACCGGCCGACCGCTCCCCGGACCGATCGACGTTGACGAAGCGCGCCTGGCCTACGTGGCCGTGACCCGCGCCCGCTCGCAGCTCGACATCGGCGGGCTGTCCTGGATCAACGGCCATCCGGCAGGCGATCCCCGCCCCACCGACAGGACGGCCACGGAGACGAAGACCTGCCCAGGAGAGGAAGACCAGTGACTGACTCACGGATCAGGAGGATCCTGGAGGTGAAGGGGGAGGTGATGCCGATGCGTACGGGAAATGAGCCGCTGCAGGCACGCAGCCCGCTGAAAATACGCTGCGGACTGGCACTGTGGGGACTGCTGTGGGCCGTCGCCGGGGCCGTGGCCTTCGCCGACTTCGGGCGGCCGGAATGGGCGGCCGCGTGTGCCGCGCTCGCCATGGTGGCGGCCGCGGACCTGTTCATGGTCATCCGCCATATCCGCCAGGGCCCGCACTACCAACCGGGCAAGGACGTACCCCCGTACGAGCCCGACCAGGGCCGGAACGACGTCTTCGGCATACGCCGCGACCCGAATCGCCGACGCGGAAACAGGCCGTGACGCGGCAGGCGGTGTGACGCGGCAGGCGGCGGTGGGAGGCGGCCGGTCGCAGGGAAGCGGGCGGTCGCAGAGGAGAGGTTGGTCGCAGGGGAGCGGTAGCACGGAAGAGGTCGGTCGCAGAGGAGAGGTTGGTCGCAGGCCTTACGCAGGGGCGGGGCAGCCGAACGTCGCTGCCGGGGGCGGGCCGGCGTCCCCTCCTCCGATTCCGTGCCTACCTACTCGCTCCCGATCCCTGCCCACTCGCTTCCGATCCGGGCCTACTCGGTCCCGAATCCTGCCTACTGCGGTCCCGCGTCGCCGTCCGGCCGGCCGGGAGCGTCCTTCGGAGCCCGGTCATCAGGAGCCCGGTCACCGTTGTCCGTGGCGTCCGGGGCGAAGCGGGCCGCCTGGACGAACTCCGGGCGGGGGTCCAGGGCCGCCGCCAGCCGGAAGTGGCGGAGCGCCTCGTCAGGACGGGCGGCACGCTCCAGGGTGCGGGCGAGCGCGAAGTGCGCGAAGGCGTTGTCGGGCTCGCGCTCCAGCACGATCTGGAACTCAAGCTCCGCAGGCCGTAGTTGGGCGGCGAGGAAAAAGGCACGGGCGCGCAGCAGGCGGGCCGCGGTGTTCTCCGGATGCGCGGTGATGACCGAGTCCAGCAACCGGATCGCGCCGCGGGGGTCACGGGCAGCCAGCAGCTGCTCCGCGGCACGGAAGTCGATGACATGTGTCTCGGGGCTGCTCTCGGGCACGGCCTACTCCTCTCCACCGGCGTCGCCGTCGGTGCAGGCATGCGTCCGCCAGGGACCGTACGGCGTTACCAGGGGCCACAACAACCCTGCCGCTCATGGCATTCCCCGGTTCCGGCGGAGCCGAGTCAGCCCCTCGGGGACGCTCGGCGGGCCCACCTCCTGCGCTCCCCCATGGCCATGCCACCGCAGGCCCGCTAGAGGCTGATGTGGTACGCCTTGCGGAGCGTCTCGTGAACGGTCCAGCGGGTGCGGTCGCCCTCGCGGAGGACGCAGGCATCGCCGGGGCCCACCTGGAGGACCGAGCCGCCTTCGACCTCGATGGTGGCGCGTCCGCTGACGACAACGAACAGCTCATTGGCCTCGGTGTCGGTCACCACACCCGGCGTGATCTGCCAGATACCGCGGATCTGCCGGCCGTCCGGCGACTCCCACAGCACCTTCCCCGTCACCTCGGGCGCACCGGAGACGATCTGCGCGGGGTCCAGCGGCTCCGGCTCCAGGTCGGCGTCCGCGATGCCGGGGATGTTCACGACGAAGGAGGGAGGCGCCGATTCGGCGGCGGAAGATGAGGAGGCAGGTTCGGCCACCTGCTGGGCCGCGGGCTCGTCGGCCTGGGCCGTGGCGTCAAGATCGGAAGCAGCAGTCATGGCGGCGAGGCTACCGCCCACCCGTTCGAGCCCGGCAGCCGCTCCCCCCACCCGGGCCGGGACCCGCTTCCCAGCGGGCCGGTACGCGCTCCCGTCCACCGACCCGACGCCCGTCGCCTCAGCCGACCCCACACCCGCTCCCACCCACCGACCCGACATCCGTCGCCTCAGCCAGCCCCGCACCCGCTCCCACTCACCGGCCCGCCCGTCCCCTCGGCCGACCCGGAACCGAATCCCGTCCATCAGTCCAACACCGGTCCCCCCAGCCGTGCCCGCGCACCCGCTCCCGTCCGCGGTCGCCCCGACAACCATCCTCCGAGCCGGCCCCGCACCCATCTCCCCTGCGGGTCCGGGCCCATGACTGCGGTGGCCTCAAGCGTTGCGCAGGCGTTCCCAGACCTTGCGGACCTGGGGTTCCAGGGCCTCCAGGGGGCCGTCGTTGTCGATGACGAGGTCGGCGATGGCGAGTCGCTGTTCACGGGTGGCCTGGGCGGCCATCCGGGACTTCGCCTCGTCCTCCGCCATACCGCGCAGCCGTACCAGGCGGTCCAGCTGGGTCTCGGGGGCGGCGTCGATCACCACCACCAGGTCGTAGAGCGGCGCCAGGCCGTTCTCCGTGAGGAGGGGGACGTCGTGCACGACCACCGCGTCCGAGCCTGCCGATGCCTCGAGTTCCGCCGATCGCGCACCCACCAGGGGGTGCACGATCGCATTGAGCGCCTTGAGTTTCCCGGGGTCGGCGAACACGATGCCGCCCAGCTTGGGGCGGTCCAGCGTGCCGTCCGGTGCGAGGACGTCCTCCCCGAACTCCTCGACCACCGCCGCGAGTCCGGGTGTGCCCGGCTCGACGACCTCGCGTGCGATCTTGTCCGCGTCCACGATGACCGCGCCGTAGGACGCCAGCAGTCGTGAAACCTCACTCTTGCCCGCGCCGATGCCACCGGTCAGCCCCACCTTCACCATGGGCCCACGCTATACGGTGCCCGGAGCGGGCCGCGGCGCGGTACGCGACATCCGAAAGAGGACCCGGGGAGGAGCGGGAGGACCGGGCGAGGGTCCTGAGATACGGAGAGAGCGGGGGCGGGGCGTCAGGCGCCGGGCCCGCCGCCGTCGCCCTCCCGTTCTGCCAGGAAGCGCTCGAATTCCCGGCCGATCTCGTCGGCCGAGGGGAGTTCCACCGGTTCGGCCACCAGGCTGCCTCGGGTCTCGGCACCGGCCACCGCGTCGTACTGGTGCTCCAGCCCGCTGACCAGCGCGACCAGCTCCTCGTCGCCCTCGGAGATCTGCCGCTCGATCTCCTCCTGGGTGCGCAGCGCCTCCGTACGCAACGCATGCGCCGGGCCGGGCAGCACCAGGCCGGTCGCCCCCGTCACGGCCTCCAGGACCGTCAGCGCGGCGTCCGGGTACGCGGAGCGGGCGATGTAGTGCGGCACGTGCGCCGCCACGCCGAGCACATCGTGCCCCGCCTCCGCGAGGCGGTATTCGATCAGCGCCTCCGCGCTGCCCGGCACCTGGGCCTCGTCGAAGAAGCTGGCGTGCCCGGGCATCAGGTCGGTGCGGTTGCCGTGGGGGGTGATGCCGACCGGGCGGGTGTGCGGGACGCCCATGGGGATGCCGTGGAAGTTGACCGAGAGACGCACCCCGAGCCGCTCGATGATCTCCTTCACGGCGGCTGCGAAGCGCTCCCACTCGACGTCCGGCTCCGGGCCGGAGAGCAGCAGGAACGGTGCGTCGGTGGTGTCGCGCACCAGCTTCAGCTCGATGCTCGGCGTCTCGTAGGCGCTCCAGCGGTTGCGCTCGAAGGTGAGCAGCGGGCGGCGGGCCCGGTAGTCGATGAGGCGGTCGTGGTCGAAACGGGCCACGACCCGGTGCGGCAGGCCGTCCAGCAGCCGATGGACGATCTGGTCGCCGGTCTCACCGGCGTCGATGTACCCGTCGAAGTGGTACAGCAGCACCAATCCGGCGGAGTCCCTGGAGGCCAGCGCCTCGACCTCCGCGAGCCCGCTCGGCTCCCATTCGTACAAACCCTGGGGATCCAACACAGTGACCGCTCCTCCTCGTTCTCATGAACGGCAACGTGCGGTCGGCCGCCGGCATTCCCGCCCGTGGATATGACCCGGTCCCGTACCGGACAGTTCCCGCCACCACCGGACCCCACCGTTCCGCGACAGGCCGCCCCTGCCGTGACCCTGCTTCGGGAGAACCCGGCCTACTCCCCCTCGCCATTCATGAATTCAACCCCAACTGGCCTACTCCGCTGGCGACTTGATCAACCCTCCCCCTCCCGCCCGAAGGCTTGACGCGCCCACATCCCACCCCTGCCGTCAGCCCGCCAATCGAAGTTCACAAAGGCACCCAATGTTCATACCCAGGAAGAAAGTTGGAGCCCATGCAGTTACCGGTGAGTGGCGCGCCGACCCGCCCCGAGGAGCCTGCCGCCCCGGCGTCCGAGCGGCGCACGTGTCCGGGCCTTCGGCGGTACCGGCGCCCTACTGCTGAGCGCCGCCTCATTGGTCCCGCCAGCCCCCTGGCCGTGGCAGGGCCCATCGGCACTGCGGGCGACACCGACGACAACACCGACGACAACAGCGACAACGTGCAGATCCTCGGCAACACCATCGGCCCCGGTGTCGGCGGCGAGAATATCGACGTCAAGGATGGCACCACCGGCGCGAAGATCAGCGGCAGCACCTTCGACGGGAGCGGGCTGACCGGAGCCCATTTCGACGGCTCATGGGTCGACATCAAGGGCGACAAAGTCCTCGTCGAGAACAACATCGGCAGGCATACCAGCAACAACGGCTACGAGACCGAGACCCACAGCCGGCAGCCGGGCTGGGGCTGCGGCACGGTCTTCCGGGGCAACCGGTCCGATTTGAGCGGCGCCACCGGGTCCGGTCGCTACGGCTTCCACATCACCCACAACGACGCCTCCAGTTGCCCGGTCACCATCGCGCGGGACAGCACCGTCACGGGCGGCGGGGGCGTCGCCAATCCGGGCGTCCCCGTGGGCTGACGCGCCGGCTGATGTGCCGGCCGACGTGCCGGATGCCGCGGCTTGACCCCCGGCATCCGGCACCCGAAACCGCGACACCCCAACCCCAGACCTCACGGCGGCACGGCGAAGGCCCGCTCCCCGAGGGGAACGGGCCTTCGTCGATCAGCTACTGCCTACCGGCGCGAGCTCAGCTCTGGCCGCCGGCCAGCTTCTCGCGGAGGGCGGCGAGCGCCTCGTCCGACGCCAGGGCGCCGGAGTTGTCCGCCGACTCCGAGGAGTACGAGCCGCCACCGGCGTTGCCGCCGCCGGCCTGGCCGCCACCCTGCGCCGCCGGCGCCGCAGCGCCCTCGGCCGCAGCCTGCTCGTCGGCCTCGCGGGACTTGATGACCTGGGCCTGGTGCTGCTCGAAACGCTGCTGCGCCTCGGCGTACTGGTTCTCCCACGCCTCGCGCTGGGTCTCGTAGCCCTCGAGCCAGTCGTTGGTCTCCGGGTCGAAGCCCTCGGGGTAGATGTAGTTGCCCTGGTCGTCGTAGGACGCGGCCATGCCGTACAGGGTCGGGTCGAACTCGACCGCCGTCGGGTCGGCACCGAAGGACTCGTTGGCCTGCTTCAGCGAGAGGCTGATGCGACGACGCTCGAGGTCGATGTCGATGACCTTGACGAAGATCTCGTCGTTGACCTGGACGACCTGCTCCGGGATCTCGACGTGGCGCTCGGCCAGCTCGGAGATGTGGACCAGGCCCTCGATGCCCTCGTCGACGCGCACGAACGCACCGAAGGGAACGAGCTTGGTGACCTTACCCGGGACGACCTGACCGATCTGGTGGGTCCGGGCGAACTGCTGCCACGGGTCTTCCTGGGTCGCCTTGAGCGACAGGGACACGCGCTCGCGGTCCATGTCGACGTCCAGGACCTCGACCGTGACCTCCTGGCCGACCTCGACGACCTCGGAGGGGTGGTCGATGTGCTTCCAGGACAGCTCGGAGACGTGGACGAGACCGTCGACGCCACCCAGGTCCACGAAGGCACCGAAGTTGACGATGGAGGAGACGACGCCGGAGCGCACCTGACCCTTCTGGAGGGTGGTGAGGAAGGTCTGGCGGACCTCGCTCTGGGTCTGCTCCAGCCAGGCGCGGCGGGACAGGACCACGTTGTTGCGGTTCTTGTCCAGCTCGATGATCTTGGCCTCGAGCTCCTTGCCCACGTAGGGCTGAAGGTCGCGGACGCGGCGCATCTCGACCAGGGAGGCCGGAAGGAAGCCACGGAGGCCGATGTCGAGGATGAGACCACCCTTGACGACCTCGATGACGGTACCGGTGACGATGCCGTCCTCTTCCTTGATCTTCTCGATGGTGCCCCAGGCACGCTCGTACTGGGCGCGCTTCTTCGAGAGGATCAGGCGGCCTTCCTTGTCCTCCTTCTGGAGGACGAGGGCCTCGATCTCGTCACCGACGGCGACGACCTCATTGGGGTCGACGTCGTGCTTGATCGAGAGCTCGCGGCTCGGGATGACGCCTTCGGTCTTGTAACCAATGTCGAGCAGGACCTCGTCCCGGTCGACCTTCACGATGACGCCGTCGACGATGTCGCCGTCGTTGAAGTACTTGATCGTCTCGTCGATCGCGGCGAGGAAAGCTTCCTCGTTACCGATGTCGTTGACCGCAACCTGCGGGGTGGTGGCGGTGGTCTCGGTGCTGCTCGTCATGTGGGAAAGGGCTCCGGTACGGACATTGAAGTCGTAGGTACTGCTACGCCGAGAGCCCGTATCGCCTCTGCATAAGCCGGACAGTGTCAGAGACGTTTTCCGCGGAGGCTCGTAAATGCCGAAGCATTCGGAGCCGTCCGAAAACGCCTCAAAACCGAGGGGTGCATACAGATGCGAGCGCGGCCTGCTCCGTCTGAGGCGCGCAAGCCCGCAGCGCAACTTGTAGCATACGGGGGCAGCCGGACACGGTCAATGCGCGAACGCGCACACCCGGGGCAGAGCGCCCCAAAACCGGCACACGCGGTGTTCCGCGAGGCCGAGTGGCCTCACAGTCCCTGCAGCAACAAGCAGAGCGAAGACTACGACGACGGGCGCGATGAACCAAGACCACGAGCCGGAGGCGACCCGCCGTGACGCCTCGGACACCGAGAGCAGCCGGGTCAATCGGGGCTGGTGGGACCGTAACGCGGACGAGTACCAGAGCGAGCACGGCGCGTTCCTGGGGGACGACCGGTTCGTGTGGGGTCCTGAGGGGCTGGACGAGGCGGAGGCGGCGCTGCTCGGGCCGGTCGCCGAGCTGAAGGGCCGCCGGATCCTGGAGATCGGGGCCGGCGCGGCGCAGTGCTCCCGCTGGCTGGCGGCGCAGGGCGCGCACCCGGTGGCGCTGGACCTCTCCCACCGGCAGCTCCAGCACGCACTGCGGATCGCCGATGCCGCGCCGGGGACGCCGGGAACCACCGACCTGGTGGAGGCGGACGCCGGGGCGCTTCCCTTCCGCGACGGCAGTTTCGATCTCGCCTGTTCGGCGTACGGGGCGCTGCCGTTCGTCGCCGATCCCGTACAGGTACTGCGCGAGGTCCGCCGGGTACTGCGGCCGGGCGGGCGGTTCGTCTTCTCCGTCACCCATCCCATCCGCTGGGCCTTCCCGGACGAGCCGGGGCCCGAGGGCCTGTCGGTGGCGGCCTCGTATTTCGACCGCACCCCGTACGTCGAGCAGGACGGGACCGGGCGGGCGGTGTACGTGGAGCACCACCGGACGGTGGGCGACCGGGTGCGGGACGTGGTCACGGCCGGTTTCCGGCTGCTGGACCTCGTCGAGCCGGAATGGCCGGAGTGGAACACCCAGGAGTGGGGCGGCTGGTCCCCGCTGCGCGGGCACCTGATCCCCGGCACGGCGATCTTCGTGTGCGAGGCGGAGGCGTAGCGGCCGGTTCCGGCGGCCGGGGCGGTGCGGCGTCCGGCGGCCGGCGGCGTTGTCGGTGGCGGGCGGCAGACTGGGGGTTGTGATCGCCCGTGACGCCCTCGCCCAGCTGCCCGTACGGACCGCCCTGCCCGCGCTGCGCGCCGCCCTCGACAGGGCCGGCAGCGCGGTGCTGTGCGCCCCGCCGGGCACCGGCAAGACGACGCTGGTGCCGCTGGACCTGGCCGGGCTGACCGGCGCCGGGCCGCGCCGGCGGGTGCTGGTCGCCGAGCCGCGGCGGATCGCGGCCCGGGCCGCGGCGCGCCGGATGGCCTGGCTGCTGGGTGAGCAGGTGGGTGACCGGGTGGGGTTCACGGTGCGCGGTGAGCGGCGGGCCGGGCCGCGTACGGCCGTGGAGGTGGTGACGACCGGCGTGCTGCTGCAGCGGCTGCAGCGCGATCCGGAGCTGGCCGGGGTGGATGTCGTGGTGCTGGACGAGTGCCATGAGCGGCATCTGGACGCCGACACCTCCGCGGCGTTCCTGCTGGACGTGCGGGAGACGCTCCGCCCGGAGCTGCGGCTGGTGGCGGCGTCGGCGACGACGGACGCCGAGGGGTGGGCCGGGCTGCTGGGCGGGGCGTCGGGACCGGCCCCGGTGGTGGCGGCGGCGGGCGTGTCGCATCCGGTGGAGACGGTGTGGGCGCCCCCGGAGCGGCCGGTGCGGCCGGCGCACGGCCTCCGGGTCGATCCGGCGCTGCTGACGCATGTGGCGGGCGTGGTGCGGCGGGCGCTGCGCGAGCGGACCGGGGACGTGCTGTGCTTCCTGCCCGGTGTCGGGGAGATCGGGCGGGTCGCCGGGGAGCTGGCCGGGGTGGACGCCGAGGTGCTGCAGGTGCACGGCCGGGCGCCGGCCGAGGTGCAGGACGCCGTACTGGCGGGCGGGGACGGCGTCCGCAGGGTGGTGCTGGCGACCTCGGTGGCGGAGTCCAGCCTGACCGTGCCGGGGGTGCGGGTGGTGGTCGACAGCGGGCTGGCGCGGGTGCCGCGGACGGACCATGCGCGGGGGCTGAGCGCGTTGACGACCGTACGGGCGTCCCGGGCGGCGGCCCGGCAGCGGGCGGGACGGGCCGGGCGGGAGGCGCCGGGCGTGGTCTACCGCTGTTGGGCACAGGGCGAGGACGGGCGGCTGCCGGCCTTCCCCGACCCGGAGATCAGGGTGGCCGATCTGACCGCGTTCGCGTTGCAGGCGGCGTGCTGGGGCGATCCGGACGCGAGCGGTCTGGCGCTGCTGGACGCGCCGCCGGCCGGGGCGCTGGCCGCGGCCCGGGAGGTGCTGACGGCGGTCGGCGCGGTGGACGCGGAGGGCCGGGCGACGCCGCGGGGGTCTCGGATGGCGCGGATGGGCGTGCATCCCCGGTTGGCGCGGGCGCTGCTGGACGGCTCCGCCGAGGTCGGGGTGCGGCGGGCGGCGGAGGTGGTCGCCCTGCTCAGCGAGGAGCCGCCGCGGGCGTACGGGGACGATCTGGCGGAGGCCTGGCGCACCGCGCGCCGGGGCGGGGACGGCTATGCCGCCAGGTGGCGGCAGGAGGCGCGGCGGCTGGCGGCGGCGGTCGGTGAGCCCGGCGCTGCCGGGGCCGCGGAGGCGCCCCGTGGTGACGGCGCGGGGCGGGGCGCGCCGGACGACGCGGTGGCGGGGCTGGTCGCCGCGCTGGCGTTCCCGGAGCGGGTGGCCCGGGCGCGCGGGGCCGGCGGCTATCTGATGGCGTCGGGCACCGGTGCCGAGCCGGGCGGGGAGGGTTCGCGGCTGCGGGACGCGCGGTGGCTGGCGGTCGCGGTGGCGGACCGGCCGGTGGCCGCGGCGTCGGCGCGGGTGCGGCTGGCGGCGGTGATCGACGAGGACACCGCGTGTGCGGCGGCGCGGGCGCTGTATTCCTCGGGTGAGGAGGTGCGCTGGTCGGACGGGGACGTGGTGGCGCGGCGGGTGGAGCGGCTGGGGGCGATCGAGCTGGCGGTGCGGCCGCTGTCGGCGCCGGATCCCGAGCTGGTGCGGGAGGCGGTGGTGGCGGGGCTGCGCCGGGAAGGGCTCGGGCTGCTGCGGTGGCCGGCGGGCGCGGTGGCGGTGCGGCAGCGGATGGCGTTCCTGCACCGCGAGCTGGGCGCGCCGTGGCCGGACGTCTCGGACGCGGCGTTGCTCGCGCGGGTGGAGGACTGGCTGGGGGTCGAGCTGGGCCGGGCGCGGCGGCGGGCCGATCTGGAGCGGGTCGACACGGGGGCGGCGCTGGCCCGGCTGCTGCCCTGGGCGACCGGTGACGCGGCCCGTTTCGACGAGCTGGCACCGGAGCGCATCGAGGTGCCGAGCGGTTCCCGGGTGCGGGTGGACTACGGCGGGGAGCAGCCGGTGCTGGCGGTGAAACTGCAGGAGCTGTTCGGCCGGCAGGAATCCCCGCGGATAGCCGGCGGGCGGGTGCCGGTACTGGTGCATCTGCTCTCGCCGGCGGGGCGCCCGGCCGCTGTGACGGCCGATCTGGCGTCGTTCTGGCGGGACGGGTACCGCGCCGTGCGCGCGGAGCTGCGCGGCCGCTATCCCAAGCACCCCTGGCCGGAGGACCCTTCGACGGCCGAGCCGACCCGGCACACCACCGCGCGGCTCAGGCGGGGCTGAGGGCGGGTTCCGCGTCGGTCTTCGGGGTGGCCGGGCGGCGGCTGCGGGCTTCGAGGTGGAGGCTCAGGGCGAGCAGTGCGGCGCCGAGGGCCAGGAAGCCCCAGGGGAGGTAGCTGGTCAGGAGCAGGACGAGGGTGCGCTGGGACGTGACCAGGGCGACGGTCGCGTCGACGTAGTCGGCGCGCATCCTGACGTGGCCGGCGAAGGCGGTGACCTTGCCGCCGCCGGGCAGGAGGTCGCCGCCGCGCAGCTCTTCCCGGTGGATCTCCTCGCCGTTGACGGGGGCGCCGGTGACCGGCTCGACCCAGAACATCCGCCTGGTGGTGTACCAGCGGGTGGTGCCCATCTTCTCGACGGCCTCGGGGGTGATGCCCTTGACCGGCATCTTCTTGGGCAGCGGGACCTTGGTCCAGGGGATGGTCTGCTCGAAGTAGTAGACCTCCAAGCCGCGGAAGGTGCGGGTGCCCTTGTAGTGGATGGGGGCCGAGGTGCGGGTCTGGGCGTCGAAGTAGGTGTAGTCGCGTTTCTCGGTGAGGAACGGCCATTTGTACTCGATGCCGGTGCGGTGCACGGGGTCGCCGTCGACCATCTCGCCGGTGGCGTGCACCGGTTCCTGGGAGTGGGCGTCGAAGATGTAGCGCTCGGGGACCTCGGAGACCATCTTGCCGTCGGGGCCGGCGACGTAGGAGAGGGCGTCCCAGACGACGACGTCGCGGCCGGCGGTGCGCTCGATCCGGTCGGAGGCGGCGACGTCGCCCTTGAGGGTCTGGACGATGGTGACCTTGGGGACCGTTCTGGCCTTCATGGTGCCGTAGTCGAGGAGGGTGGCGGGCCGGGCCTCCAGGACCATGTCCTGGTACTGGCCGGGCGGGATCTTGGCGAGTCTCGGGAAGGCGTACCACCGCAGCAGCGGGGAGAGTGCGGTGAAGAAGACGGCGACGGCGAGCAGTACCAGGCTGGCGGTGCGGCGCATGGCGGGGGCGTCCCTCCCTCAGGGGTGTGCGGGGACGGTGGTGAGCAGCGGCTTGGGTGAGGTGGTGCCGCTGGGGGCGCCGACGGCCGTGACGGTGAGAACGAGGGCGAGTGCGGCGGCCAGTCCGGCCGCGGCGGCAATCAGGGCGCGCATGGTCGCCTCCCGGCACATCTGATACGGCGTCAGGGCGGGGGCACCGTAGCAACGGGCGGCCGAGATGAGAACCGCTGCCGCCCGAGCGCATGGGGCACCGCCGTCCTGCCCGGGACGGCGGGCAGGACGGCGGTGCGGGCCGGGCGGGGGTGCCGGGCCGGCCGGGGGCCGCGGCCGGGGTCGCCGGCCGCCGGTGTGGTCAGGAGGCGGCCGGGGCGGCGACCTTCAGCTTGACGGTGAGGACGGCGCCGTCGTCGGTGGTCAGCCGCAGCAGGAACGTCCCGGTGTGCGAGTCGGTGTAGATCTTCGGGAGTTTGAGCAGGCCGTCGGCGTCCGTGGTCAGCCCGGCGAGGGTGCGGACCGGCTTGTCCTTGTTGTCGGCGGTGGCCTTCGGGTCCTTGAAGTAGGGGCCCCGGTCGTTCTCCACCGGCTTGTCGGGGTCGTCGGTGACCATGGTCGCCGTGACCGGCACGCCCGCCGCGATCTTGCCCTGGTAGGTCGCCGTGATCTCGACGGCGTCCTCGGCGAAGGCCTTCCCGGCGGTGGCGGTCAGCTCCTTGTCCGAGGTGCGGGTGAGGGTGTCGGCCTTCGGCGCCGGCTTGGCCTTGACGGTGGCGTCGAAGGTGACGGCGGGCAGGGTGCGGCCGACGGCCGTCGCCCGGAGGCGGAAGTCGCCGGTCTGTTCGCCCGCGTGCAGGGTGGGCGCGGTGGCCAGGCCGTCCTTGCCGGTGGTGACGGTGGCGGTGGTGGCGTTGCCGGGGAAGCGGGCGTCGGTGCCGGCGGGGAGGGTGAAGCGGATCCGGGCGCCGGCGACGGGCTTGCCCGCGGCGTCCTTGGCGCGTACCTGGGGCGCGGTGGCGAAGTCGGTGCCGGCGGTGGCGGTCAGGTCCTGGTCGCCGACGCGGGCGAGGGCGGTGACGGGGCGGGGCTCGGCGGGTGCCGGGGTGCCGGGCCGGGGGGTGCCGGGGGTGGGCTTCGGGGTGGGGGTGGCCGGGGTGTGGCCGGAACCGGAACCGCCGGGTCGGGCGGGCCCGTTGGGCTCGGGCCGGGGCTTGGCGGGTGTGCCGGAACCCTTGTCGTGGGGCCGGCCCTGGCCGGTTCCATCGCCGGGGTGGTCGCCCGCGTGTCCGGTTCCGTGCCCGTTGCCGGTCTTGTGGCTGCCGCGGTGGTGTGCCGGGAGGACGCCGTGGCCGTCGGGCACCTCGTAGGTGCCCTTGCGGTAGAACGTGTACCAGGACAGCACGGTGCGCAGGTAGTCGGCGGAGTTGTTGTAGCCGAGGACGGCGCGGTCCAGGTCGCGGGGGTCCGACAGGTCGCGGCCGTCGGCGCAGAGGTAGCGGCCGGCGGCGAGCGCGGCGTCGTAGACGTTGTTGGGGTCCTTCTTGCCGTCGCCGTTGCCGTCGGCGCCCCAACCGCCGTGCTGCGGGCCGCCCTCGGACCAGGTGGAGGGGATGAACTGCATCGGGCCGACGGCGCGGTCGTGGGTGGTGTCGCCGTCGTAGCGACCGCCGTCGGTGTCGAGGATGCGGGCGAAGCCGTGGCCGTTGAGCTGCGGGCCGAGGATCGGCCGGAGGGTGGTGCCCTCGGCGTCGACCGCGCCGCCGCCGGCCTGGCCGGATTCGACCTTGCCGATACCGGCGAGCAGTTGCCAGGGCAGCCGGCAGCCGGGGTCCTCGGCGTCGAGGCGGGACTGGGCCTTCTTGTAGGCGGCCAGGACGGTGGCGGGGATGCCGGCCTGGGCGGGCCCGGTGATGACCCGGGTGCCGCCGTCGGGGTGGGAGTGGGAGGAACGGCGGGGCGGCGCCGGGCTGTTGTGCGGCGGCAGGTCGGAGTAGTACGTCGTGCCGCCGTCGATGGGGGTGTCGACCGGCGGGGAGGGTTCCTGTTCCTTGGCTGCCTTCGCGGTGGCGTCCGGCGACTGGGAGGCGGTCAGGGCGGCGAGGACGAACGCCGCCACGGCCGTCGAGGCCGCTCCCCTGCGAAACCGCCGCCGGAATGTGGCTGCCATACGTGGTCCCCTCCGCGTTGACGCACCGCGTTTTCTGACGCGGTGTCGCGCTCCCCGGCGCTCCAACTCAGGCGACACTACGACAACTCGGGCCCGGCATCTACCACCTCATCGGACACATAATGATCTGAATCGATCGAGGGGTGCTGTCATGCCATTCACGCTCAGCCATGCCGCGGCCGTGCTGCCGGCCGTCCGGCGGACCGGTACGGCCCGCGGCCGGCTGGTCGCCTCGGCGCTGGTGGCGGGGTCGTTCGCGCCGGACATGACGTACTACGCGGACACGCTGGTGCCGGGCGGGATGGAGTTCGGCGCGGTCACCCATGCGCCGTCCGGGGTGCTGACGGTCGATGTGCTGATCACCGCAGCGCTGGTCGGCGGCTGGCTGGTGGTGCGCGACCCGCTGCTGGCTCTGGTGCCGGCGGCCTTTCGGGGGCGGGTGGCGCTGTGTGTCCGGGGCCGCCCGTGGCGTGCACGCCGTCCCCGTGAACTCGCCGCGTCGGCCGGCTGGTTCGTGCTCTCCGCGGTGCTCGGCTCGCTGACCCATGTGGTGTGGGACGCCTTCACCCACCCGGGCCGCTGGGGGACGCGGCTGGTGCCCGGCCTGGACCGGGTGGTGGGCGGGTGGCCGGTGCCGACGTATCTGCAGTACGGCACCTCGGCGCTGGCGATGACCGCGCTGGTGTGGTTCGGGTGGTCGGCGCTACGGGCCGCCGGGGCCGCCGACCCCGCGGTCCGGGCCGCCGCCGCGGCCACCGTGCCCGTGCTGTCCGTACGGCTGCGGCTGCTGCTCGTCCTCCCGCTGTCGGCGTGCGTCCTGGCCGGCGCGGTGCACCGCGTCCTGCGGGCGCACGCCGACTACGGGGACAGGGCGGTGTGGTTCGACTATCTGCCGACCGCACTCTTCGGCGCGGGCGCCGGCCTCATCGTCGGGCTGTTGCTCCACGGCCTGGCGGTACGGCTGCTGGACCGGCGGGCACTCGGCGGGCGGCCGGCCGATGGCCCGCTGCCCGCCGCGCGGACCGGTGCGGCGGCGGACCCACGGGAGGCGGTGCGCGCCACCGACTGAGGCACCCTCGCGCGGCACCGGAGCCCCCGCCCGCAGCGGCTCCGGCTGCCGCTTTCGGTCGGCGGGCCCCGCCGCCCTCCCGTCAGTGCGCCGCCGACTCCCAGTCCTTGCCCGAGCCGACCGAGACGTCCAGCGGGGCGCGCAGCTCGACGGCGTCGGCCATCTCGCGGCGGACCAGCTCCTCGACCTGCTTGCGTTCGCCGGGGGCCACCTCGACGACGATTTCGTCATGGACCTGGAGCAGCATCCGGGACCGCAGCTCCGCGGCCCGCAGGGCGATGTCGACCCGCAGCATCGCGATCTTGACGATGTCGGCGGCGGTGCCCTGGATCGGGGCGTTCAACGCCATCCGCTCGGCCATCTCGCGGCGCTGGCGGTTGTCGCTGTTGAGGTCCGGCAGATAGCGGCGGCGGCCGAGCATCGTCTCCGTGTAGCCGGTGGCGCGGGCCTCCTCCACGACGCGGCGGAGGTAGTCGCGCACCCCGCCGAACCGCTCGAAGTAGGTGTCCATCAGCTTACGGGCCTCGTCGGGCTGGATGCCCAGCTGCTGGGAGAGGCCGAACGCCGACAGCCCGTACGCCAGGCCGTAGGACATCGCCTTGATCTTGCGGCGCATCTCCGGGTCGACCGCGGTCTTGTCGACCGAGAAGACCTGGGAGGCGACGGTGGTGTGCAGGTCCTCGCCGGAGGTGAACGCCTCGATCAGGCCCTCGTCCTCGGAGAGGTGGGCCATCACACGGAGCTCGATCTGGCTGTAGTCGGCGGTCAGCAGCGACTCGAAGCCCTCACCGACGACGAAGCCGCGGCGGATCGCCCGGCCCTCGTCCGTCCGCACCGGGATGTTCTGCAGGTTGGGCTCGGTGGACGACAGCCGGCCGGTGGCGGCGACGGTCTGGTTGAAGGTGGTGTGGATCCGGCCGTCCGCGCCGATGGTCTTGATCAGGCCCTCGACGGTCGTGCGCAGCTTGGCCTGCTCACGGTGGCGGAGCATGATCACCGGGAGTTCGTTGTCGGTCTGCGCGGCCAGCCAGGCCAGCGCGTCGGCGTCGGTGGTGTAACCGGTCTTGGTCTTCTTGGTCTTCGGCAGGCCCAGCTCACCGAAGAGGACCTCCTGGAGCTGCTTGGGCGAGCCGAGGTTGAACTCATGGCCCGCGGCGGCGTGCGCCTCCTTGACGGCCTGCGCGACCGCCCCGGCGAACTGCTGCTCCATCCGCTCCAGCCAGCCCCGGTCCGCGGCGATCCCGGCCCGCTCCATGCGGGCCAGCAGATCGCTGGTCGGCAGCTCCACATTGCGCAGCAGATCGGCCGCGCCGACCTCGGCGAGCTTCGTCTGGAACGCCGTCCCCAGGTCGAGGACCGTACGGGCCTGCGCCATCAGGGCGTCCGCCTCGGCCTGCTCGTCCGCGCCGAACGCCAGCTGGCCGTCGCCGGCCGCGGCCGGGGCGAGGTCCCGGCCGAGGTACTCGATGGAGAGCGCGTCCAGCGCGAAGGAGCGGCGGCCGGGCTTGACCAGATAGGCGGCGAGGGCGGTGTCCATCGTGACGCCCTCGATGCGCCAGCCGTGCTCGCCGAAGACCCGCATCAGGCCCTTGGCGTTGTGCATCACCTTCGGGCGCCCGGGGTCGGCGCTCCAGGCGGCGAACGCCTGCTCGTCGGCCTCGTCCAGCTGCGCGGGGTCGAACCAGGCGGCCGGCCCCTGCGGGGTGGCGAGCGCCACCTCGGCCACGCTGCCGCTGCCCAGCGTCCAGACGTCGACGGTGGAGACGCCCAGCGGTCCGGTGGCGTGTTCGGCCAGCCACGGGGCGAGCTCGCCGGTGGCCAGGACCGTGCCGTCCACCTCGACGCCCGGGGCCGGCGAGGCCTCCTCGGCGGCCTCCACCGAGCCCGGGTCGACGGCGTGCAGCCGGTCGCGCAGGCCCTGGTTGCGGATCTCGAGAGCGTTGAGGAACACCTTGAGGGCCTCGCGGTCGTACGCCTCGCGGGTCAGCTCCTCGGGGCCGCACGGCAGCTTCACATCGCGCACCATCTCCGTCAGCAGGCGGTTGCGCTTGACCGACTCCAGGTGGTCGCGGAGGTTCTGACCGGCCTTGCCCTTGATCTCGTCGGCCCGCTCCACCAGTTCCGCGAACGAACCGAACTGGTTGATCCACTTCGTGGCGGTCTTCTCGCCGACGCCGGGGATGCCGGGGAGGTTGTCGGACGGGTCGCCGCGCAGCGCGGCGAAGTCCGGGTACTGGGCGGGGGTCAGGCCGTACTTCTCGAAGACCTTCTCCGGGGTGAACCGGGTCAGCTCCGAGACGCCCTTGGTGGGGTAGAGGACCGTGACGTCGTCGGAGACCAGCTGGAAGGAGTCCCGGTCGCCGGTGACGATGGAGACGTGGAAGCCCTGGGCGACGGCCTGCTCGGTGAGCGTCGCGATGACGTCGTCGGCCTCGAAGCCGTCCACCGCGAAGCGCTTGACCCGCATCGTGTCGAGCAGCTCGCCGATCAGCTCGACCTGGCCCTTGAACTCGTCGGGGGTCTTGGAACGGTTCGCCTTGTACTCCGGATACTCCTCGGAGCGCCAGGTCTTGCGCGAGACGTCGAAGGCGACCGCGAAATGCGTGGGCGCCTCGTCACGCAGGGTGTTCGCGAGCATCGACGCGAAGCCGTAGATCGCATTGGTCGGTTGACCGGTGACGGTGGTGAAATTCTCCACGGGCAGGGCGAAATACGCCCGGTATGCCATGGAATGCCCATCCATGAGGAGCAGGCGGGGACGACCGCCCGCCGCCGCCTCGGTGCCGGTCGCTTCGCTCATCTTCGCTGCCTTTGCTGCCACGCCCCCGATCCTGCCACGGCCCACTGACAATCCCCGCCGCGACGGCCCCCGCCCCCGCCCCGCCCCCGCCCCGCACACCCCCTGCCGCCCCTCGCCCCGGCCCCCGCCGCCCTGCTCCCGCACCCCGCCCGCACTCCCCTACACCGCCCGCCCCGGTCCGTGACAGGATCGGATGTGCACGACAACGATCCGCCGCGCCGGCGGAGCGAGCAAGAAGCTCACGGCTCACAGGAGAGCGCCATGGCAGGCAAGCCGCCCGCGTCCGACCCCGTCCAGGACGCGCCCCAGGTCAGCGCACCCCAGCACTCCGCCGTAGGAATGCCGGCGATCACCAACGCCCTCAAGATCTCCCAGCAGCAGATGGGCGTCCGCCGCACCGCCCTGACCCTGCTGCGCGTCAACCAGCCCAACGGCTTCGACTGCCCCGGCTGCGCCTGGCCCGAGCCCGACAAACCGCACACCGCCGAGTTCTGCGAGAACGGCGCCAAGGCCGTCGCCGAAGAAGCCACCCTGCGCCGCGTCACCCCGGACTTCTTCGCCGCCCACCCGGTCGCCGACCTCGCCACCCGCAGCGGCTACTGGCTCGGCCAGCAGGGCCGCCTCACCCACCCCATGTACCTGGACGAAGGTGCCGACCACTACGCCCCCGTCACCTGGGAGCGCGCCTTCGACATCATCGGCGAGGAACTGACCGCCCTCGACTCCCCCGACGAGGCCGTCTTCTACACCTCCGGCCGCACCAGCAACGAGGCCGCCTTCCTCTACCAGCTCTTCGCCCGCGAATTCGGCACCAACAACCTGCCCGACTGCTCCAACATGTGCCACGAGTCGTCCGGCTCGGCCCTCACCGAGACCATCGGCATCGGCAAGGGCAGCGTCCTGCTGGAGGACCTCTACAAGGCCGACCTGATCATCGTCGCCGGCCAGAACCCGGGCACCAACCACCCCCGCATGCTCACCGCCCTGGAGAAGGCCAAGGCCGGCGGCACCAAAATCATCTCGATCAACCCGCTGCCCGAAGCCGGCCTGGAACGCTTCAAGAACCCCCAGACCCCGCGCGGACTGGCCGGCGGCGGCACCGCCCTGACCGACCTCTTCCTCCAGGTGCGCCTCGGCGGCGACCAGGCACTCTTCCGCGCCCTCAACCGCGGCATCCTCTCCACCGACGGCGCCCTCGATACGGACTTCATCCGCGAACACACCCACGGCTTCGAGGAGTTCGCGCAGGCGGCCGAGGCCGACGACGACTGGGACGCCACGCTCGCCGCCACCGGCCTGACCCGCGACGAGATCGAACGCGCCCTGGAGATGGTCCTCGCCTCCCGGCGCACCATCGTGTGCTGGGCGATGGGCCTGACCCAGCACAAGCACTCCGTCCCCACCATCCAGGAAGTCGTCAACTTCCTCCTCCTGCGCGGCAACATCGGCCGCCCCGGCGCCGGCGTCTGCCCCGTACGCGGCCACAGCAACGTCCAGGGCGACCGCACCATGGGCATCTTCGAACGGCCCGCCCCCGCGTTCCTCGACGCCCTGGAGAAGGAATTCGGCTTCGCGCCCCCGCGCGAACACGGCCTCGACGTCGTCCGCGCCATCCGCGCCCTGCGCGACGGACAGGCCAAGGTGTTCTTCGCCATGGGCGGCAACTTCGTCTCCGCCACCCCCGACACCGACGTCACCGAGGCCGCGATGCGCCGCGCCCGGCTCACCGTCCACGTCTCCACCAAACTCAACCGCTCGCACGTCATCACCGGCGCCCGCGCGCTGATCCTGCCCACCCTGGGACGCACCGAGCGCGACCGCCAGGACGGCGGCGAGCAGTTCGTGACCGTCGAGGACTCCATGGGCATGGTGCACGCCTCCCGCGGCCGCCTCGAACCGGCAGGCCCCCAGCTGCTGTCCGAGCCCGCCATCGTCGCCCGCCTCGCCCGCCGCGTCCTCGGCCCCGGCAGCGCCACCCCGTGGGAGGAGTTCGAGAAGGACTACGCCACGATCCGCGACCGCATCGCCCGCGTCATCCCCGGCTTCGACGACTTCAACACCAAGGTCGCCCGCCCCGGAGGCTTCGCCCTGCCGCACGCCCCCCGGGACAGCCGCCGCTTCCCCACCGCCACCGGCAAGGCCAACTTCACCGCCGCACCCGTGGAATGCCCCACCGTCCCCGAAGGCCGGCTGCTGCTGCAGACCCTCCGCTCGCACGACCAGTACAACACCACCATCTACGGCCTCGACGACCGCTACCGCGGCATCAAGAACGGCCGCCGGGTGGTGCTCCTGCACCCCGACGACGCCCGCGCCCACGGCCTGGCCGACGGCGACTACACCGACCTGGTCAGCGAATGGACCGACGGCAGCGAACGCCGCGCCCCCGGCTTCCGCGTCGTGCACTACCCGACGGCCCGCGGCTGCGCCGCCGCCTACTACCCCGAGACCAACGTCCTCATCCCGCTCGACCACACCGCCGACACCAGCAACACCCCCGCGTCCAAGTCCGTGGTGATCCGCCTGGAGAAGACCCCCACCGACTGACGCCCACCACGGCGGCCCGCACCACGCCGGCCACCGCGAACACCCCACCCCGCGCTGAGCGCTCGCTCAGCGGCCTGATAGGAACGGGCACGGATCGACGACGATCACGGGCGAGCGAACGGAGCCGTAGGCATGGGCGAGCAGACCACCACCGAATTCCCGCAGGAGACCCTCGACCAGTGGGCCGGACTCGGCATCGACCTGCCCGCACTCTTCTCCGCCGGACACCTCGGCGAGCGGATGGGCGTCCAGGTCACCGAAGCCGCACCCGACCGCGTCGTGGGCACCATGCCCGTCGAGGGCAACACCCAGCCCTACGGCCTCCTGCACGGCGGCGCCTCCGCCGTACTGGCCGAAACCCTCGGCTCGGTCGGCTCCATGCTCCACGGCGGCCCCACCAAACTCGCCGTCGGCGTCGACCTCAACTGCACCCACCACCGCGGCGTCCGCTCCGGACTCGTCACCGGCGTCGCCACCCCCGTACACCGCGGCCGCTCCACCGCCACCTACGAGATCGTCATCACCGACGAACACGGCAAGCGGGTCTGCACCGCCCGTCTGACCTGCATGCTGCGCGACGTCGACACCGACGCCTACCGAAGCTGACCGGATCAGGACGGCCCACGCCGCCCACCACCACGGCCCCGCCCCTTGCCCAGGGTGCGGGGCCGCACACATTTCCGTAACGCTGCGTAACGCACACGCAATACCGCCTCAACCCGCACACCCCGGACCCCGTGCCACCACTGGCCCCGGCCCACCCCATCCGATAGCCGGACACCCTCCGGCGGTCGCACCGCGCAACCACCCACGGAAGTGCGAGTTCACCTTCCGCGCCGCGTTCGCTCCACCTGTAAGGACCATGACGGCAAAACGCTCATCGCTGGTCATAACAAGAGCGTCACATCCTGGCCAGCGCCTCTGCCGACGCGACGAACACCGCTCTAGAGTCACCGCCAGTCACCGCGCCGCCGGGCGCGCTGCGAGCACGGACGCCATACCAACCGTGCAGCCCGGCGCGCGAATCGGCCATGCGACAGCCGTGGCCGCGCCAGGGAAAGGACTGATCGTGCGTCACCGTTCCTTGCTCCTCATCACCACCGCAGTCACCACCGGCGCCCTCACGCTCTCCGCGTGCGGCTCTCGCGGCGACACCAACAAAGACGGCGAAGGAAAAACCACCGTCGTCATCGGCCTCGACGCCCCCACCACCGGCGAACTCTCCGCACTCGGCCTGGGCATCCGCAACTCCGCCCAGCTCGCCGTCGACATCGCCAACAAGAACAACGAAGTCAAGGGCGTCACCTTCAAACTCCAGGCCCTCGACGACAAGGCACTGCCCAACGTCGGCCAGCAGAACGCCACCAAACTCGCCGGCAACAAGGACGTCCTCGGCATCGTCGGCCCCCTCAACTCCGGCGTCGCCCAGTCCATGCAGCAGGTCTCCAAGCAGAACAACCTGACGCTGATCTCCCCGGCCAACACCACCCCCGACCTCACCCAGGGCCCGGACTGGAAGAAGAACAAGCGCGTCCGGCAATTCCCCACCTACTTCCGGACCGCCACCACCGACGAAGTGCAAGGCGCCTTCGACGGCCAGTACGCCTGGGAAAAGGTCAAGGCCAAGAAGGCCTACGTCATCGACGACCAGAAAACCTACGGCGTCGGCCTCGCCTCCTCCTTCAAGGACCAGTTCGCCAAACTCGGCGGAAAGATCGTCGGCACCGAACACGTCAGCCCCGACGACCGCGACTTCAAAGCCGTCGTCTCCAAGGTCAAATCCGCCAAACCCGACCTGGTCTTCTACGGCGGCGAATACCCCGCCTCCGGCCCGCTCAGCCAGCAGCTCAAGGACGGCGGCGTCACCGTCCCGCTCATGGGCGGCGACGGCATGTACAGCGCCGACTACATCAAACTGAACAAGAAGGCCCAGGGCGACTACGCCTCCTCCGTCGGCAAGCCCGTCGAAGAACTCCCCTCGGCCAAGAAATACATCGCCGACTACAAGGCAGCCGGATTCAAGGAGCCCTACGAGGCCTACGGCGGCTCCACCTACGACTCCACCTGGGCCCTCATCCAGGCCGTCAAGAGCGTCGTCGACGCCAACCAGGGCAAACTCCCCGACGACGCCCGCAAGAAGGTCACCGACGCCATGAACAAGGTCACCTTCGACGGCGTCACCGGAAAGGTCGCCTTCGACAAATACGGCGACACCACCAACACCATGATCACCGCCTACCAGGTCGAAAAGGGCAACTGGGCCGCCCGCTTCAGCGCCCCGTTCAAGGAATTCGACAAGAGCTGACGCCACCGCACCACCACACCCCGGGCCGCGCCAGGACGCCACCAATGACCCTGGCGCGGCCCGCGGCACACCGGGACACCCGAAAACCCCCCGGAATTCCCACCCGTGCTTGATCACACCACGGAGGCCCTGCGGTGAGCGAACTGCCGCAACAGCTGGCCAACGGACTCATCCTCGGCGCGATGTACGGACTCATCGCGATCGGCTACACGATGGTCTACGGAATCGTCCAGCTCATCAACTTCGCCCACGGCGAGATATTCATGGTCGGCGGCTTCGGAGCGCTCAGCGTCTACCTCGCCCTCCCCACCGGCACCTCCCTCGCCCTCGCCCTGCCGGTCATGCTCCTCGGCGGCGTCGTCGTATCCGTCCTCGTCGGCATCGCGGCGGAACGCTTCGCCTACCGCCCCCTGCGCGGCGCCCCCCGCCTCGCCCCCCTCATCACCGCCATCGGCCTGTCCATCGCCCTCCAGCAAGCCATCTGGAAGTGGTACCCCGACGGCAAACAGGCCCGCGTCTTCCCCCAGTTCAAGGGCCACGCCCTCGACATCCTCGGCGCCACCGTCCAACGCGGCGACCTCTTCGTCCTCATCGCCGCCCCCCTCTGCATGATCGCCCTCGGCTTCTTCGTCGCCCGCACCCGCAGCGGCCGCGCCATGCAGGCCACCGCCCAGGACCCCGACACCGCCAAACTCATGGGCATCAACACCGACCGCATCATCGTCCTCGCCTTCGCCATCGGCGCCGCCTTCGCCGGCGTCGCCGCCGTCGCCTACGGACTGCGCACCGGCGAGGTCCAATTCCGCATGGGCTTCATCATGGGCCTCAAGGCCTTCACCGCAGCCGTCCTCGGCGGCATCGGCAACATCTACGGCGCCATGCTCGGCGGCGTCGTCCTCGGCATCGCCGAAGCCCTCGCCACCGCCTACGTCGAAGACATCCCCGGCATGCAGCAATTCGGCGGCGGAGCCTGGAAGGACGTCTGGGCCTTCGTCCTCCTCATCCTCGTACTCCTCCTGCGGCCACAAGGCCTGCTGGGCGAACGCGTCGCGGATCGGGCGTGATACCGATGACCACCCACACCGCCACCACCCCCCGGGGCCTCCTCCCCCTCCCCGAACGCACCGCACGCCTCACCACCGCCGCCGGCGCCCTCGCCACCGCCGCCACCACCGGCCTCTCCTGGACCTGGAGCAGCGACTTCCCCGGCGACCTCACCTACTACGGCTCCCCCGCCGGCCTCCAACTCGTCACCCTCACCGGCGGCCTCCTCACCCTCCTCCTCGCCGCCTCCACACTCGGCCTGCGCGGCTTGACCTGGCTCACCCCCGCCGGACGCAACGCCCCCACCCTCCTCGCCGCCCTCGCCACCTTCGCCGCGACCTGGTTCACCCTCGGCGCCATCGCCGTCCAACTCGGCGGCCTCGTCAACCTCGAACCCGGCGGCTTCGCAGCCGGCACCGCCGCACTCCTCACCCTCCTCGGCGCCCTCGCCCTCCCCCCCGACCAACCCCCCACCACCCCACCCGCGAACCCCTGGCAACGCCTCACCGCGCTCCTCACCGCCAGCCCCCTACGGCCCCGCAACCGCCCCCTCCCCACCTGGGCCGAGATCCTCACCATCGCCGCCGCCTTCGCCGCCGGATTGATCGCCTTCACCTACGGCATCGACACCGACGACGGCGCCCCCTTCGTCGGCTACCTCCTCTTCATCGCCCTCGCCGTCCCCGCCCTCCACCGCGCCGGACTCATCACACGCCTCACCGAACTCACCCACCGACACCGCGGCGTCGCCCTCACCGCGGCCTTCCTCGCCGCCGCCAGCTTCCCCCTCACCCAGGACACCGACCAGTACACGATCATCGGCGCCAACATCCTGATCTTCGCCACCGTCGCCCTCGGCCTCAACGTCGTCGTCGGCCTCGCCGGCCTCCTCGACCTCGGATACGTCGCCTTCCTCGGCGTCGGCGCCTACGCCGCAGCACTCGTCTCCGGCTCCCCCGAATCCGCCCTCGGCCTCCACTTCCCCTTCTGGGCCGCCCTGCTCACCGGAGCCGCCGCCTCCCTCGTCTTCGGCGTCCTCATCGGCGCCCCCACCCTCCGGCTACGCGGCGACTACCTCGCCATCGTCACCCTCGGCTTCGGCGAGATCTTCCGCATCGCCATGCTCAACCTCAACGGCACCACCGGCCCTGACATCACCAACGGCGCCATGGGCATCCCCAACATCCCCAACCTCGAAATCCTCGGCTTCAACTTCGGCGAAACCCACGACATCCTCGGCATCCCCATCGCCACCTACGGCAACTACTACCTGCTGATGATCCTCGTGACCGCCCTCGTCGTCCTCGTCTTCCGCCGCGCCGCCGCCTCCCGCATCGGCCGCGCCTGGATCGCCATCCGCGAGGACGAAACCGCCGCCGTCGCCATGGGCATCAACAGCTTCCGGCTCCGCCTCCTCGCCTTCGCCCTAGGCGCCGCCCTCGCCGGACTCGCCGGCACCGTCCACGCCCACGTCGTCACCACCGCCACCCCCGAACAATTCCAATTCGCCGGACCCCAACCCCCCAACTCCGCCTTCCTCCTCGCCGCCGTCATCCTCGGCGGCATGGGCACCCTCAGCGGCCCCCTCGTCGGCGCCGCGCTCCTCTTCCTCATCCCCGCCAAACTCGACTTCCTCCAGGACTACCAACTCCTCCTCTTCGGCATCGCCCTCGTCCTCCTCATGCGCTTCCGCCCCGAGGGCCTCATCCCCGACCGCCGCAAACAACTCGAATTCCATGAAACCGGTCAACTCGACGTGCCCGACCAACGCCTCCCCGACCCAGCCGCCACCACCGGCGTCACCAAGGCAAAGGCGTGACGACCATGACCACACCACCCACCCTCGCACCCGCCACTGACAACACCCCCACCGACGACGGCCCCGTCCTCCGCGCCGACGGCGTCACCATGCGCTTCGGCGGACTCACCGCCGTACGAGGGGTCGACCTCACCGTCCACCCCCGCGAAATCGTCGGCCTCATCGGCCCCAACGGCGCCGGGAAAACGACGTTCTTCAACTGCCTGACCGGCCTCTACATCCCCACCGAAGGCACCGTCTCCTACCGGGGCACCGTCCTCCCGCCCAAACCCCACCTCGTCACCAAAGCCGGCATCGCCCGCACCTTCCAGAACATCCGCCTCTTCGCCAACATGACCGTCCTGGAAAACGTCCTCGTCGGCCGCCACACCCGCACCAAAGAAGGACTCTGGTCCGCCCTCCTCCGCAGCCCCGGCTTCAAAAAGGCCGAACGCACCAGCGAAGAACGCGCCACAGAACTCCTGGAATTCATCGGCCTCGCCCACAAACGCGACCACCTCGCGCGCAACCTCCCCTACGGCGAACAACGCAAACTGGAAATCGCCCGCGCCCTCGCCTCCGAACCCGGCCTGCTCCTCCTCGACGAACCCACCGCCGGAATGAACCCCCAGGAAACGCGGGCCACCGAAGAACTCGTCCTCGCCATCCGCGACAAAGGCATCGCCGTCCTCGTCATCGAGCACGACATGCGCTTCATCTTCAACCTCTGCGACCGCGTCGCCGTCCTCGTCCAAGGCGAAAAACTCGTCGAAGGCACCTCCGACACCGTCCAGGCCGACGAACGCGTCGTCGCCGCCTACCTCGGCGAACCCTTCGACGGCGCCCCCGGAGAAGCCGAGGCGGCCGAGGTCGCCGCCGCCGAAGCAGCGGCCGACGCAGCGGCCGACACGGCAGCAGACACGACGGCCGACGCGCAGAGCACCCCCGGCACCACCAAGGGAGAAGCCCCGTGACCGCACTGCTAGAGGTCGAAGACCTCCGGGTCGCCTACGGCAAGATCGAAGCCGTCAAAGGCATCTCCTTCACCGTCGAAACCGGCCAGGTCGTCACCCTCATCGGGACCAACGGCGCCGGAAAGACGACCACCCTCCGCACCCTCTCCGGACTCCTCAGACCCAGCTCCGGAAAAATCACCTTCGACGGAAAACCCCTCACCGGAGTCGCCGCCCACAAAATCGTCGCCCTCGGCCTCGCCCACTCCCCCGAAGGCCGCCACCTCTTCCCCCGCCTCACCATCGAGGAAAACCTGCAACTCGGCGCCTTCCTCCGCAAGGACAAGGACGGCATCGAAAAAGACATCCAGCGCGTCTACGAACTCTTCCCCATCCTCGGAGAACGCCGCAAACAAGCCTCCGGCACCCTCTCCGGCGGCGAACAGCAAATGCTCGCCATGGGCCGCGCCCTCATGTCCCGCCCCAAACTCCTCATGCTCGACGAACCCTCCATGGGCCTCTCCCCGATCATGATGAAAAAGATCATGGAAACCATCCGCGAACTCCGCGAACAAGGCACCACCATCCTCCTCGTCGAACAGAACGCCCAGGCCGCCCTGACCCTCGCCGACCACGCCCACGTCATGGAAATCGGCCGCATCGCCCTCTCCGGCACCGGCCAACACCTCCTCCACGACGAATCCGTCCGCAAGGCCTACCTCGGCGAGGACTGAGGCACACACGCGTGCGGCCCCGCACCGGTCACCACCGGTACGGGGCCGCACGCACACCCGGTGCAGAGCCGCGCTACTGCTCCTTCTTCTGCTGCTTCTTCTCCTCGGCGTCCTCGATGACCGCCTCCGCGACCTGCTGCATCGACAGCCGCCGGTCCATCGACGTCTTCTGGATCCACCGGAACGCAGCCGGCTCGGTCAGCCCGTACTGCGTCTGCAGAATGCTCTTCGCCCGGTCCACGAGCTTGCGCGTCTCCAGCCGCTGCGTGAGGTCCGCGACCTCCTTCTCCAGCGTCTTCAGCTCGGTGAACCGGCTCACCGCCATCTCGATCGCCGGCACCACATCGCTCTTCGAGAACGGCTTCACCAGATACGCCATCGCACCCGCGTCCCGCGCCCGCTCGACCAGCTCCCGCTGGGAGAACGCGGTCAGCATCAGCACCGGCGCGATGCTCTCCTCGGCGATCTTCTCGGCCGCCGAGATACCGTCCAGCACCGGCATCTTCACGTCCAGGATCACCAGATCGGGACGGTGCTGCCGGGCCAGCTCCACGGCGGTCTGCCCGTCCCCGGCCTCGCCGACGACGGTGTAGCCCTCCTCCTCCAGCATCTCTTTGAGATCGAGACGGATGAGGGCCTCGTCCTCCGCGATCACGACGCGCGTGGTCAGCGGCGGGACATGCGACTGATCGTCATCGGCGACGGGCTGCTCGGGCTCGGCGGCGCTCACGGGACTCCTCATTCCGGTCAGGTGGTGCCCCATGAGCCTACCTATCTCCTGTAGGGTGGTCCCACAGCAGGTAGGCACGAACCTTGGATCCGCTGGCCCCGGTAGCCCAATTGGCAGCAGGCAATGGATTCAAAACCCATACAGTGTCGGTTCGAATCCGACCCGGGGCACTTTACCTTCAATTCCAAGGTCACCTGACTTTTCGCGAAGTTCGCTCGATGGGGCGAACATCAGCTCGGATTCCGCTCTACGGATCATCCACCCGGCAAGCTCGCATATATGTACGACCGCAGCACGCGCGAGCAGACCCTGGCCCTCGTCGCCCAAGGCCGCAGCCTCAATTCCGTAAGCAAGCAGACCGGCATATCCCGATACGCCATCCGCTCCTGGCAGACCAGGATCGAGCCGCTCTCCCGCGCGACCGAATGCCCGCGCTGCGAGCCCGAGCCGCGACCACCAGCGGTCCCCGACGCGTACTCCTATCTGCTCGGCCTCTACCTCGGCGACGGATGCCTCAGCAAACAGCCCCGGAACCGCGGTTACGCGCTCCGCATCGCCTGCGCGGACGCCTGGCCCGGGCTGATCGTGGCGTGCCGGGAGGCGGTGAAGACGGTCCGTCCGATGAACAGCGTCTGCATCATCCAGCGCGAGGGATGCGTCATGGTGACGAGCTACAGCCATCACTGGCCGTGCCTGTTCCCCCAGCACGGCCCCGGCAAGAAGCACGAGCGACGGATCGCCCTGGAGTCCTGGCAGCAGGACATCGTCGACGCCCACCCTTGGGAGTTCCTCCGCGGGCTCGTCCACTCCGACGGGTGCCGGATCACCAACTGGGCGACACGGACGGTCGGCGGCCAGCGCAAGCGCTACGAGTATCCGCGGTACTTCTTCACCAACATGTCGGCGGACATCATCCGGCTCTACACCGACACCCTCGACAAGGTCGGCGTCGCATGGAAGCCGGCGCACCAGACCCGCAGGGCGGAGAACATCTCCGTGGCCCGCAAAGCCTCCGTGGCCCTCATGGACCAACACATCGGGCCGAAGCACTGACAGGGACGGCAGTCAGGTACCTCGGCCCAGCGGGATCTTGTGCGGGTGGGGCTAGTTGGTGGTGTCGGACTCGCCGATGTGGTGGACGCGGACGAGGTTGGTGGAGCCGGGGACGCCGGGCGGGGAGCCGGCGGTGATGATGACCAGGTCGCCCTTCTGGCAGCGGCCGATCTTGAGGAGTTGCTCGTCGACCTGGGCGACCATCTCGTCCGTGGAGTTGACGGTGGGGCCGAGGAACGTCTCCACGCCCCAGCTGACGTTGAGCTGGGAGCGGGTGGCCGGGTCGGGGGTGAAGGCGAGGAGCGGGATGGGTGAGCGGTAGCGGGAGAGGCGGCGGACGGTGTCGCCGGACTGGGTGAAGGCGACGAGGAACTTCGCGCCGAGGAAGTCGCCCATGTCGGCGGCGGCGCGGGCGACGGCGCCGCCCTGGGTGCGGGGCTTGTTGGCCTCGGTGAGCGGCGGGAGCCCCTTGGCGAGGAGGTCTTCCTCGGCGGCCTCGACGATGCGGCTCATGGTCTTGACGGTTTCGGTGGGGTATTTGCCGACGCTGGTTTCGCCGGAGAGCATGACGGCGTCGGTGCCGTCGATGACGGCGTTGGCGACGTCGGAGGCTTCGGCGCGGGTGGGGCGGGAGTTGTCGATCATCGAGTCGAGCATCTGGGTGGCGACGATGACCGGCTTGGCGTTGCGCTTGGCGAGTTTGATGGCGCGCTTCTGGACGATGGGGACGGTTTCCAGGGGCATTTCGACGCCGAGGTCGCCGCGGGCGACCATGATGCCGTCGAAGGCGGCGACGATGTCGTCGATGTTGTCGACGGCCTGGGGTTTTTCGACCTTGGCGATGACGGGGAGGAAGCGGTTCTCCTCGCGCATGATGCGGTGGACGTCTTCGATGTCGCGGCCGCTGCGGACGAAGGAGAGGGCGATGATGTCGGCGCCGTAGCGCAGGGCCCAGCGGAGGTCGTCCTGGTCCTTTTCGGAGAGGGCGGGGACGGAGACGGCGACGCCGGGGAGGTTGAGGCCCTTGTGGTCGGAGACCATGCCGCCTTCGATGACGACGGTGCGGACCTGGGGGCCGTTGACTTCGGTGACCTGGAGGGTGACCTTGCCGTCGTCGACGAGGATGCGTTCGCCGGTGGTGACGTCGGCGGCGAGGCCGGGGTAGGTGGTGCCGCAGAGGTGGCGGTCGCCTTCGGTGCCGGGTTCGACGGTGATGGTGAACTCGTCGCCGCGTTCGAGAAGTACGGGCCCTTCGCGGAATCGGCCGAGGCGGATCTTCGGGCCTTGAAGGTCGGCGAGGATGCCGACGCTGCGGCGGGTTTCTTCGGACGCTTTGCGGACCCGGTCGAATCGCGCTTCGTGTTCGGCGTAGGTGCCGTGGCTGAGGTTGAAGCGGGCGATGTCCATTCCGGCTTCGACGAGGGCTTTGATCTGCTCGTACGAGTCGGTGGCGGGTCCCAGTGTGCAGACGATCTTTGCTCGGCGCATGTTTCGACCCTATGACTTACCCGGCGGTAGGGAACTGTAAGAAGGTGACTGCTCAACGAGCGCTTGGTGAAAGGCTGTTGACAAGTAATGGAATGCGCGCGAAGGCGCTCCGATGAGCGGAATTTCGCCCTCGCGCGGTGGCGTCTCAGAGTGCGGGACGGGTCATGGTGAAGCGTGCGTTGACGCTGGCGTAGACGGTTTGGCGCTGCGGTTCGAGGTCGAGGGCAGGGGCGCTTTCCTGGGCGGGGGCGCCGCCGTAGCCGGCGAAGGCGCGCATGGCGGGGGCGGCGACGGGTGCGGCGTTCTCGGCGCCGAGGTCGGCGATTTCGAGGAGGGCGTCGAGGCGGGCGTCGAGGGCTTCGGCGTATTCGCGGGCGCGCTGGACGGCTTCGTGGACGGCTTGGGTGCGGGCGGCGCGGTGGGCGGGTGAGTCGGGGCGGAGGTCCCACCAGGGGCCGTCGACGCGGGTGAGGTCGAGGTCGGCGAGGCGGGTGGTGAGTTCGCCGAGGGTGGTGAAGTCGGTGAGGGTGGCGGTGTGGGTGACGCGGCCGCGGTAGGCGCGGAGGCGTTCGTGGCGGCCCTTGTCGGTGAGTTCGGGGGTGATGCTGAGGGCGCCGGTTTCGAGCTTTTCGAGGGCGTCGGGGTAGCTCTTGATGAGGGTGAGGGCTTGTTCGTTGCGGCGGGTGAGGTCGGTGAGGGCGGTGGTGCGGTCGGTGCCGCGGGCGGCGACGGTGACGGCGATACGGGCGATTTCGGGGTCGACTTCGAGGGTGGCTTCGCCGCGTACGGCGAGGCGGGGGGTGTCGGGGGTGCCGTAGGGCAGGGGGCCGGGGTCGGTCATGGGGGCTCCTCGTGCGGGGTGTGGGTGGGTGCGGTGGGCGCAGGGTTGCACACCGGGGTGCGGATCGGTGGGTTCCGGGCGTCCGGGGGGTGTTGCGGAGGGGGCGGCTGGGCCAGAATCTACGCGCGTTGCCGCGGGTTGTGGTGGCGCTTGTCCGCGTGGATGCAGGGGAGTTGGGATGTCGCTCGACCGTAGGAAGTTCGTGGGGAGTTCTGTGGTGTCGGGGGCCGGGGTGGCGCTCGCGGGGGCGGCGCCGGCGGCCGCGGCGGGGCCGGCGGGGCAGCCCGGGCGGGGTCCTGGTCACCGGCGGGAGCGGTATGCGTTCACGGTGATGGGGACGACGGATCTGCACGGGAACGTCTTCAACTGGGACTACACCACGGACGCGGAGTTCGATGACGCGGACCACAATGATGTGGGGCTGGCGAAGATTTCGACGCTGGTGTCGCGGGTGCGGCGGGAGAAGGGCCGGCACAACACGCTGCTGATCGATGCGGGTGACACCATTCAGGGGACGCAACTGGCGTATTACTACGCGAAGGTGGATCCGATCACGGATCCGGGTGGTCCGGTGCATCCGATGGCGCGGGCGATGAATGCGATCGGATATGACGCGGCGGCGTTGGGGAATCACGAGTTCAATTACGGGATTCCGGTGCTGCGGAAGTTCGAGGAGAGTTGTGATTTTCCGCTGCTGGGGGCGAATGCGGTGGATGCGCGGACGTTGCGTCCGGCGTTCCGGCCGTATGTGCTGAAGCGGTTGCGGTCGCCGCACGGGCGGGTGGTGACGGTGGCGGTGCTGGGGTTGACGAATCCGGGGATCGCGCTGTGGGACAAGGCGCATGTGCAGGGGAAGCTGGCGTTTCCGGGGTTGGTGGAGCAGGCCGCGCACTGGGTGCCGAAGTTGCGGTCGATGGGTGCGGACGTGGTGTTCGTGGCGGCGCATTCGGGGACGAGCGGAACGTCGTCGTACGGGGACCAGTTGCCGTACGTGGAGAATGCGGCGGCGTTGGTGGCGGAGCGGGTGCCGGGGATCGACGCGATTCTGGTGGGGCATGCGCATGTGGAGATTCCCGAGCGGCGGGTGGTGAATGCGCAGACCGGCCGGGAGGTGGTGCTGTCGGAGCCGTTGAAGTGGGGGCAGCGGCTGACGCTTTTCGATGTGGTGGTGGAGTGGCGGCGGGGGCGTTGGGAGGTGGGTTCGGTCGGTTCGCGGGTCCTGAATGCGAATGCGGTGGCGGAGGATTCGCGGATCACCGGTCTGTTGCGCGCGGAGCACCGGAAGGTGGTGGCGTATGTGAACCGGGTGATCGGCCGGTCGAAGGCGGAGTTGTCGGCGGCCGAGGCTCCGGTGAAGGACGTGCCGGTGCTGGACTTCATCGCTTTTGTGCAGGCCGAGGTGGTGCGCAAGGCGTTGGCCGGGACGGAGTTCGCGGGGTTGCCGGTGGTGTCTCAGGCATCGTGTTTTTCGCGTGCGGCGCGGGTGCCGGAGGGGGATGTGACGATCCGGTCGATGGCGGCGTTGTATCCGTTCGACAACACGCTGGAGGCGCGGGTGTTGACGGGTGCGCAGGTGCGGGAGTACCTGGAGTTTTCCGCACGGTATTACGTGCGGACGGCAGCGGGCGGTCCGGTGGATCCGGCGCGGATCACGAATGCGGACGGTATTCCGGATTACAACTATGACGCGGTGCGGGGGCTGTCGTACGAGATCGATATCGCGAAGCCGGCGGGTCAGCGTATCGGGAAGCTGTCCTGGGAGGGGAAGCCGGTGGCGGATGATGCGCGGTTCGTGCTGGCGGTGAACAATTACCGGGCGAGCGGGGGCGGTGGATTTCCGCATGTGGCGGGGGCGCGGCAGGTGTGGTCGACGTCGGACGAGATCCGCAATGTGATCATCAATTGGGTGCAGGAGAAGAAGGAGATCGACCCGTCGGTGTTCGCTTCGGTGGACTGGCGGTTGGTGCGGGACGGGGTGCCGGTGTTTTAGCGGATGGCCGGCGATTGAGGAATTTCCGTTCTTTCGGCGGGTGGGGTGCGGCGGTGCCGGGGGCGCCGCCGCGCCCTGTTTTGTCAGTGGCGGGGGACGAGGGTGCTGCCTTGGGTGGGGATGGTGCGGGTGTGGGGGGCGGGGGGTTGCGGGAGGCCGAAGGTGGTGAAGGCGGTGCGGGTGGGGAGGGGGTAGGGGGTGGTGTCGGTGAGGTCGTTGAGGATGGTGGCGCTGCGCCAGGCGGCGAGGCCGAGGTCGGGGGCGCCGACGCCGTGGGTGTGGGTTTCGGCGTTCTGGACGTAGAGGGATCCGGTGACGGTGGGGTCGAGGACCATGCGGTGCTGGGCGTCGATGCGGGGGCGTTCGGCGGCGTCGCGGCGGATGTAGGGGTCGAGGGCGGCGAGCAGGGTGTCCATGCGGCGTTCGCGGTAGCCGGTGGCGAGGACGACGGCGTCGGTGGTGAGGCGGGAGCGGGTGCCTTGCTGGGTGTGGTCGAGGTGGAGTTCGACCTTGGTGGTGCCGACGCGGCCGGCGGTGCGTACGGAGACGCCGGGGGTGAGGGTGGCGTCGGGCCAGCCGCCGTGGAGGGTGCGGCGGTAGAGCTCGTCGTGGATGGCGGCGAGGGTGTCGTGGTCGATGGCCTTGTGGAGTTGCCACTGCGCGGGGACGAGGGTGTCGCGGACGCGTTCGGGGAGGCCGTGGAAGTAGCGGGTGTAGTCGGGGGTGAAGTGTTCGAGGCCGAGTTTGCTGTATTCCATGGGGGCGAAGGCGGGGGTGCGGGCGAGCCAGTGGAGGCCTTCGTGGCCGACGGGGCGGGCGCGGAGCTGGTCGAGGAAGATCTCGGCGCCTGATTGGCCGGCGCCGATGACGGTGAGGTGGTCGGCGGCGAGCAGGCGGTCGCGGTGGTCGAGGTAGTCGGCGGAGTGGATGACGGGGACGGCGGGGGCGTCGGCGAGGGGGCGGAGGGGGACGGGGACGTGGGGGGTGGTGCCGATGCCGAGGACGAGGTTGCGGGCGTGGGTGCGGCCGAGGGCTTCGGCTTCGCCGTCGGTGCCGAGTTGGGTGTAGTCGATTTCGAACGTTTCGCGTTCGGGGTTCCAGCGGACGGCGTCGATCTGGTGGCCGAAGTGGAGGGCGGGGAGGTTTTCGCTGACCCAGCGGCAGTAGGCGTCGTATTCGGCGCGGTGGATGTGGAAGCGCTCGGCGAAGTAGAAGGGGAAGAGGCGTTCGCGGGTCTTGAGGTAGTTGAGGAAGGTCCAGGGGCTGGCGGGGTCGGCGAGGGTGACGAGGTCGGCGAGGAAGGGGACTTGGAGGGTGGCGCCGTCGATGAGGAGGCCGGGGTGCCAGTGGAAGGCGGGGCGCTGGTCGTAGAAGGCGGTGCGGAGGTGGGTGAGGGGGTGGGCGAGGGCGGCGAGGGAGAGGTTGAACGGGCCGATGCCGATGCCGGCGAGGTCGAGGGGCTCGTCGGGGGTGGCGGGGTGGGTGACGGGGGTTTCGGGGGTGCTGCTCATCGGGGGATGTGGCCTTCCACGAGTTTGAGGAGGGTGGTGAGGTCTCCGGTTCGGGTGTGGGGGTTGAGGAGGGTGGCCTTGAGCCAGAGGCCGGTGGGGGTGGTGGCGCGGCCGAGCACGGCCAGGCCGTCGGTGAGGAGGGTGCGGCGGATGGTGGCGAGGGTGGTGTCGTCGGCGCCTTTGGGGCGGAAGAGGACGGTGGTGAGGGTGGGGCGGGAGTGGAGTTCGTAGCGGGGGTGGTCCTCGATGAGGTCGGCGAGGGTCTGGGCGGCGGCGAGGGTGCGGTCGACGAGTTCGCCGAGGCCGCGGCGGCCCAGGGCCTTGAGGGTGACGGCGATCTTGAGGATGTCGGGGCGGCGGGTGGTGCGGAGGGAGCGGTGGAGGAGGTCGGGGAGGCCGGCTTCGGTGTCGTCGTCGGCGTTGAGGTAGTCGGCCTGGTGGGTGAGGGCGGCCAGCGCGCTGGGGTCGGGGACGGCGAGGAGGCCGGCGGCGACCGGTTGCCAGCCGAGTTTGTGCAGGTCGAGGGCGACGGTGTGGGCGCGGGCGAGGCCGGTGAGCGCGGTGTGGTGGGTGTCGCTGAAGAGGAGTGCGCCGCCGTAGGCCGCGTCGATGTGGAGGCGGGCGCCGTGGTGGTCGGCGAGGTCGGCGAGGTCGGTGAGGGGGTCGATGGCACCGGAATTGGTGGTGCCGGCGGTGGCGGCGAGGAGGACCGGGCCGGTGTGTCCGGTGAGGTTGGCGAGGCAGGTGTGGACGGTGTCGGGGGTGAGGATGCCGTTGGGGGTGGGGAGGGTGAGGGGTTCGGGGAGGCCGAGGAGCCAGGCGGAGCGGTGGATGGAGTGGTGGGCGTTGGCGCCGCAGACGATCTGGAGGGGGCCGGTGTGGGGGCGGCCGGGGGCGGGGGCGGCTTCGCGGGCGAGCAGGAGGGCGAGTTGGTTGGATTCGGTGCCGCCGGTGGTGATCAGCGCGTCGGGTTCGGTCGCCTGGGGGTAGACGAGCGCGGCGAGGGCGCGGCTGGTGAGGGTTTCGAGGGTGGAGGCGGCGGGGGCCTGGTCCCAGGAGTCGAGTGAGGGGTTGAGGGCGGCCGCGGCGAGGTCGGCCGCGGTGGCCAGGGCGAGTGGGGGGCAGTGCAGGTGGGCGGCGCAATGCGGGTCGGCGGGGTCGGCGGCGCCGGCGGCGAGGGTGTGGACGAGGCTGCGCAGGGCGGCGTGCGGGCCGGTGCCGTGGTCGGGGAGGAGGGGGTGGCAGGCGTCGTGCACGGCGCGGGCGACGGCGTCGGGGCCGCCGGGCGGGAGGGGGCCGGCGCGGTCCTCGGCGCCGGTGGTGAGGGCTTCGAGGACGATGTCGAGGAGGGGGCGGAGTGCGCGGGGGCCGTGGGTGCCGCCTGCGAGGGCGGTGCCGGCAGGGGGCACAGACATGGGTGTGCTCTTCTGTCAGGGAGGGTTGGGGCGTTGTGCCTGCCCGGTCCGGGTGCGGACGAGCTGTTTAGGCGGCCCTAAGTTACTTTCCCTGTACGGCGCGTATCCACCGGTCGCGATCATACCACCCGTAAGTGGTACGGGTGTACCGCAGGTGTTCGGGTGCCGCGGGCGGGGTGACGGGGGGCGGGGGCGCTCGGGGAGGCACGTGTGGGGGGCACGTGGCGGCGGCACGGGGGGCGGCGCTGAGGGCGGGCGGTCGAACGGATCACGTAGGGGGGTGCCCCTAGGTGTATTGACCTGGAGCGTTGTTCACGCGGCTGATGGGTGGCTTGCCGCCGAGTGCGGTGTGGCTGCGGTGGTGGTTGTAGGTGTGGAGGAAGTCT